>DATKTW010000044.1:0-2121 GCA_035530895.1 Candidatus Nanopelagicaceae bacterium | reverse complement strand
TATATATAATTATATTAAACTGCAAGAAGCTAACCAAGATGATAAGAACATTTTTAATTTATTTTTCCTATAAGATAAATATATTTTTGAATATTCATTAAAAAAAAATAGAAACTAGTATGTTAATCTTATAACCCAAATTACATAAAAGCTTAAGATTTATTAGTCTATTTGATTTAATATATTCATATATAAAAATAAATATATAATTTAGTGATTAGCTAGAAAATAGGTAGCAATTAATTTTTGGAGGTGTTTTTTATAGCAAAAAATCCTGACTCGACCGATGAAGAGAAAGAAATCGAGTCAAAAGATAAACCGATATATGTTAAGGTTGATGATTCAATACGCAGTATCATTGATAAATACAAGAACTTGGGAACAACAATTTCAAATCTTGTAAAAGATGCAGTTGAAATCTATGACGATTATAATTCAATCTCACCCGACGTTAAGGCAATTATTGATACATATAAAGAAGACGATGAAAAGGTTATTTCCTTTTTAGAACGCGCAGTTAAGTATTATGGTCAACAGAAGAACCTTGATCGCGATTTATGGGTAAGAGCTCGGGAAGAAATGAAAATGATGCTTATTGGGAAAACCACATTCAACCAATTAATAGCGGCAGCAGAGGCTCCTGAAGACGCTTTAAAAAAACCTTTTAAGAGAAATGTGGCTTATGATTTAATACTCTGGTATACAGGTAAACCTCTCAAAAACCTCACTATTGAGGATTTAATCAGAACTATAGCGAAAATATGGGTTGTTGCGAATTATTTCTATCAGATTGATGTTCATCATGAAGGTGATGAGTATCACTTGTTGTTTAAACATAGACAAAACAAGAGATATTCTCGATATTGGCTTGGTTATTTTACAGAAGTGTTCTCATCAGAAGATTTAAGCTTTAAATGCATACCTGAAGGTCAAGTTTTCGAAGAAACACTTTCAATGACTATTAAGGTAGCAAATATAAAAAATACATAAGTTTTCTAAATCCAATTGAGGATTTTCTTAATAGCACAAGAATTAAAGGTATTATGTAATCCAAATTCAGAAAATTAGAGTTTACTCCTAGCTTTTTCTTTTTAAATTAATACCAAATCAAGCTTGAATAATATTGATTCTTTATGTTAGTATGTAAAATATTATTAATTTTTATTGCTTTAATCACTAATCTTTATTAGTTACAGAAATAAGAGGATAATATTAATGGTTGTAATCTCAACTAACAATGGAAAAATACAAGGAACTCAAGGGGATGGTTATCAATCTTTTCTGGGTATTCCGTACGCAAAACCCCCAGTTGGTGATTTACGGTTTAGAGAACCTCAACCTTTAGAACCATGGAGTGATGTTAAAAACGCAACGGAATTTGGTTTTATAGCGCCCCAAAATATTCCAGATGACCCTCCCATTGAGCAAGATCAGAATGAAGATTGCTTATATCTTAATATTTGGACTCCGGAGGCTGATAATAACTCTCGTCCTGTGATGTTCTGGATTCACGGTGGAGGGTATGTAATAGGTGCGGGTTCAAGACCACGCCTTCATGGAAAAAATCTCTCTGTTAGCGGGGATGTAGTAGTTGTAACCATTAATTATCGCTTAGGTGCTTTAGGATTTCTCAATTTTCCAGGTATTCCGCCGAATCTAGGAATTCAAGATCAAATAGCAGCATTACGATGGGTTAAAGAGAATATTCAAAATTTCGGTGGTGATCCTAATAACATTACTATTTTTGGAGAATCTGCTGGTGGTATGTCAGTTGCGATTTTACTTGCTATTCCCTCTAGTAAAGGGCTTTTTCACAAGGCTATAATTGAGAGTGGAAATACCAATTCCCGTGATTTAAATATGGAAAAATCGAAGAAAGGTTGTGCTAAATTCGTATTAAAACTTGGTATTAGAGATGGCAATGTCGATGAGTTGAGGAGAATTCCCTTTAATAAAATAATGAAGGTACAAAAAAAGGTTGTTGGGGGCTTACTTAATTTAGAAGGTAGTCCGTTTTGGCCTTTCGTGGATGGAGAGGTTATACCTGAACAACCGATTGAAATTATCCGCAAGGGCAAGAATCATCAAGTTCCATTAATAATCGGATATAATGAAAATGAA
>DATKTW010000043.1:0-16191 GCA_035530895.1 Candidatus Nanopelagicaceae bacterium | reverse complement strand
TGCCCCTATCTCTTGCATTGTCGTCTCGATATCATAGATTATCTGTTTTTCATTAAAAACTTCTACTATTGAGTTTCTTAGTGATTCTCTTATATCGAGGAGAGTCCCGTCAAAATCGAAGATGATTCCTCGAATTGTCCCGTCTTGAAGTCGCTTGACTAATTCGTTGTCAGAATTCATTATTTATTAAAAAACGGCTAAAATTTTAATAACATTATATTTAATATTGGTGAATTATCTTTACTTAAGTGATTTTCGATATAAAAAGATATTGTTTATAATAATACTCTATAGAGTATGATTTGTTTTCGTTTAATATAATCTCAGAAAAAGGTTTTCCTAATCGATAGGAACAAGCTCCATTCAATATTGGATTAGTACTTTCTTGATCAACTCCAAAATATTTCTAAATACCAAGATTCTGGGAACAGAACCCCCTTAGATGCAATATTTTTCCTTTAATATCTGATTTTTAAATACGATGGGGTGAGATAATTATATAAGAAGAGGTTTTTTATATGGAACTACAAAAAGAATTCCAAAAGGATAAATATAGACACGCTGAATTTCTTGAAATGATTCCCATAAAAGAGGAAAAACTTTTAAAGCTTTTTCTGAAAAGAAACAATCACCCCATTGGGATAAAATACGAAGCATTTCAATAATTTTTAAAACTTGGATGAAGTTTTTCATTAATTAATTTGTAAAAACTTGCTTATTTTACAGTTAAAGTTCCTTAACACCTCGTTTCATTGTTGAAATACTTAAATTAAATACAGTAGATATAACTACAAGATTAATTTTTAATTCTAAGAAGGATTTGACAAATATGTCTGAAAAAATATCTAATGATGTGAAGGAAGGAACATTCCCAGAGGAGATCCTAAAGACTTATGGTCCACTCAATAAGAACGAGAAGTATAAAGAGAAATATGCGGATAAAAGCTTTAAAATTCTTTTAAATCCAAAAGATGGAAAATATGCTGCTCTAATCACGGTAAATAATGGAGTGGTTACAGTTAAAGGATTGGATAACCAAGATAAAAAAAACATCGATCAAGACGAACTTGGCTGGGATGGCTTCATGCAAACTACTTTAGCTATATTTGATGAGATCGGTAAAGGAAACCTAACTCAAAATGATATCGTGAAGAAAGTAATAGCTCGTAAAATTAAAATCAAAAATCCGAAACTTGTGGCAAAACTCTCCGAAATGGGAGCTTTCTTAAAAGATTAATATTCAATTCAATTTTTTTTTTTCCTATAAGCTATCAGCAAAATTCAATATTAATTAGGATTAATATTTGCTAAAGTAAAGATTTCTTTAGTTTCATATCTTTTCACTTTTGTTATAAATTAGTGTAGAGCAAGATTGAATCCAAAGTAACATCGTTCAATAATTTAAAATGTGAAACCTCATTTTCTTTTTCATAAAATTAAAACAATTTAGAATTTAGGTTTGATAGATTTTATGGAATCAGATAGGAACGAGATTTCTTATAACAAATCCATATGGCCCGTTTATCTCCTTAATGGTTTTAATAGTATAGCGTTTGCAGGAATAATAATCCTTATGGTTCCCTTATCCTCATTAATATGGCCTGGAGAAGATTATCACGCGTTAGAAATGGGAATTCTAATGACAACATTACTTTGGTCTTCATCTGTTTCGGGATTGTTCTTTGGTAGGTTAATTGATAAATATTCAAGAGTAAAAATTTTGATAATAATCGCATTGATCAGAAGCATCTGTATGATTTTACTAGGATTCGCTATTGCTGGTCAAGGTTTGATTACATGGTGGTATTTTTTTGCTGTTGTATTGATTTTTGGTCTTTTTGCTGGTGGGAGTTACCCCGCAATGGTTTCTCTCTCTAACGATATTGTTCCACTAAAACATCGATCCAAATTCTTTGGATATTTTAGCATTGTAGGCTCAGTTTTTATGATGTTTGGTTTTCTTATCTCTGGTTCACTAGTTCAATTTGGATTATGGAGATATTATTTTATTGGGATAGGAGTCGCCGTTTTAGGGTCTGGAATACTATTTTATCTAATCGTTAAAGAACCAAAAAGGGGAATGCAAAATAGAGAACTGCAAAATGTACTTATGGATGATTCTATAGAATATGATTTTAAGATGGATAGGAAATTAATGAAAAGTACAATGCTCTCTCGCACGAATACAGTAGCTTTGATAGAAGGTATATTTACTAATGTATTCATGGGTAGTTTGGACATGATAATTTTGCCTTATTTGCAAACACCACCTCATAATTTATCTCCACTTATAACTGGCTTATTTGTTGTTATTTTTGGCGTTGGTGGACGTGTTATTGGACAGATTCTTCTTGCTCGACTTTCTGATAAAGTAGCAGAAAAAAAAGGAATCAGGAGGATTTATTTCATAATATTATCTTTGATAGGGGGTTCAATAACTTTTGTTTTGATGTTTTTCGTTCCTATTCCTTTTCTAACGCCGGTTCAAGGAGCAGATATTGTAATTTTCTTTTCATTTCCAGTAACTTATATGATGGGAGTATTAATTTTATGTTCTGACGCAGTTTCCTCTCTATATGGGGTCAATCAACCTCCAGTACTTCAAGAAATAAACCTTCCAGAAGCTCAAGGTCAAATCGTATCTTGGAACCAATTTTTAGAACAGATAGGCTATGGAATGGGGCCCTTAATTGCGGGGGTCTTTATATCGGCTTTTGGGCAAAATTATCAAGTTAGTGCCATAATAATAACTGTTTTTGTAATACCAGGAATAATACTATGGGTATTATCATTAAAATGGTATCCTTTTGATAAAAAAAAAATCAAAGAAATATTAGTAGATAGAGCACAAGTATTAGAAACGAGAAAAAAGCCATAAGACGATTAACCTTAATTTAAGTATCTCAGGTAAAAAAACTTCGAACTTAAATTTTTTTTAAATAATTTATTTCCAAATAGGTGGAATAATAAACATTCAAATAATCTTAAAGATATAATATTTGTTAGAAAAGCAAATAAAACTTTTCAAATATTAATCGATTGGATGATTGAAATGGGTAAAAATTCAACCACTACTTATCAATTCAAGCTCCCAATTTTTGGAGATGCAGGAGTTGGCAAAACTACCTTAACTCATCGTTTTTTACACGGATTATTTAAGGAGTCGTACCATGGTACGATTGGAATTGACTTCTACTTGAAAAAACTTGAGATAGATGCTAAAAAAGTATCTTTACAAATATGGGATTTTGCGGGGGAAGAGAAATTTAGATTTCTTTTACCAGGAATACTAAATGGAGCTAATGGAACGATTTTTATGTTTGATATAACTAGGTATGTAACTTTTGAAAACCTAACTAATTGGCTAATAGTGTTTAATAAAGCTAATAAAACTCATAACCAAAAGGTACCCGTCTTATTGGTTGGTAGTAAGACAGATCTCGAAGGATTAAGAACCGTTCCATCAGAAGAAGGCAAGAAATTCGTAAAAGAGAATAATTTAGTTGAGTATATCGAATGTTCTTCTAAGAACGGAGAAAATGTTGAAGAGCTATTTAAAGCAATTACCAAAATTATGATTAGCAATATCAAATCCAAGTAATTACCTCAATTTTAATGAAAAATTATTATATCTTTTAATAATTAGTATAAACTAATAGTGCATAATATCTAATTTTAGCATTAACTTATTATTTGAAATTAAGTTACTTCAGTAATGATTATGAAATCTATGTTTGAACTTGATGTTCCAGTTCCATCGAAGCGTTCATTGATCGTGAGGAATAATAAAGAAGTTTCTAAAGAACAGAGGGAGATAGCGTTAAAGGAAACGGAATATAGTATGTTTTCGTTTCCCGCAGACATGCTTGTTTTGGATTTTCTTTCTGATAGTGGTACTTCATCCATGACTGACTTGCAATGGGCTTCCCTTTTTCACGGTGATGAATCGTATGGGCGTAATAAAGGATATTATGTTTTGCTGGATGCCATTAGAGACACTTTTGAGAGGGGAGATGAGCCAAAAAAAGCGATTAACTTAATTCTTTCTGGAGAAACTAATGTTAAAACACTTATGGATGAACTTTACCTCAAAGCATTCAAGGGTGGATTTGTTAATGGGGGCGTTCACCAGTTAGATCGGCCTAACGCTTTCATAGTTCCCCAAGGTCGTTGTGCAGAGCATTTATTATTCTCTACTATTGCGGCTATATTAAAAGAGAAAAATCCTAATAAAGAATACTATATTCCAAATAACGGACATTTCGATACAACCGAAGCAAATATTGCCGCAAATGGAATTTACCCAATAAATTTATTCTCTGTCAATTTATTTGAGGATTTCCCTTCAGATCAAATGGATTCTATGAATCCTTTTAAGGGCAACATGGATAGTGAAGAACTTAAAGCCTTCATTCAAAACAAAGGAGTTGAAAGTATACCTTTAATATACTTAACTATTACAAATAATACCGCTGCTGGTCAGCCTGTTTCTTTAAAAAATATAAAAGAAATTAGTGAGATCGCTCGTAGTTGTAAAATTCCACTTTTCTTCGACGCTTGTAGATTTGCAGAAAATGCTTACTTTATTAAAGAATTTGAAGAGGGATATAGCAATTATAGTATCTTAAAAATTATCCAAGAGATGTTCTCGAAGGTTGATGGTTTTACAATTAGCTTTAAAAAAGATGGACTCGCTAACATAGGTGGAGGTTTATTTTTTAGAGATCAAGGAGTATTTTACAAAAAATTCTCGACTAACGGGAATATTGGGACTAAATTAAAAGAAAAGCAAATCCTAACGTTTGGAAACGACTCGTACGGGGGATTATCAGGTCGGGACATTATGGCTTTAGCAGTGGGTTTATACGAAGTTGTTAAAGAACCATATTTAGCTGAGAGGATTCGCCAAGTTAGAGAATTTGCAAGAAAATTGGCAAAGAATGGAGTTCCCGTTGTACTTCCCGCGGGAGGACATGCGGTTTATATTAATGTGGAGGAGTTTTTTAAAGGTACCGATATGGAAATTGACGATTTCGGGGGTGTTGGCTTTACGATAGAACTTCTCAAGCATTATGGAATTAGAGCTTGCGAACTGGGACCCTTTGCTTTCGAATGGGATAAGAAAACGCCAGAACAGCGGAAAGGTATTTTGAATCTTGTACGGTTTGCTGTCCCTAGGAATGTGTACGATACCTCCCATATTGATTACGCGGTTGCGGCTATTACAGAACTTCATCGCAATAGAGATAAAATTCCAAAAGTGAAAGTATCCCGAGGGAGCGATTTAAGACTACGTCATTTCCAATCGGGGCTCCTACCTATATACAAAAATGAGAAATAGGGATTTCATATTCCTAGTACATCTTTTTTGATAACATTTCTTCTTATAGCTAAGTGTATGGATCTGTTAGAATATCATGCCATAGTAAGTAAAATGAAAACGCTGTAAACTCAATTATTAAGAGAACTAGTAAAATTAATAGTAAATATCCTAATATTAAAATAGAAAAGTGTTTACATATTAAAATTTCCTAATCTCCAACTTTTCCGTATGTCAGTAAAAATACGGAAGAAGTTGAATTCTATTAGGACTCTTAGATATTAGGAATTAATTTGATTGAACATTTAATACAAAATTTAAATATCTAAAGTTCTCAATCTTTTTGAAAGATTTTTCCTTCTCAATATCTTCATAAAATCGCCTTCCGTCTGTTTCAGCCTGCTCAAGAATGAATCTAACTTGTCAAAATTGTTAAACCAATGTTCTTCTCCATTGACAATTATTTTCACGCCTTTTCTTTCGTTGTTATTGATGATAGCGTAAATGCCTCCAATCTCAGAATCATGCTTAATAAAGACTTTTTCAGATTCTAATTTATGATCCTTTTCGTTACCTTTTTTAGCCCAAAACTGATTTTTAAGAAGATAACTTCTATACATGCTCATCTTATCACACACACGACCTTAATTTTTATATATTTTACAAGAATCATCATGGTATTCTTAATGATGACCCTTTGAGTAGTATCCAAATAATATAAGCGTAAGTTCGGTAATAGAACAGTGTATTATCTATATTATATCTGCGTATTACGCAAATTTTAATTCAGTTTCAATAAATTTACTCATATTACTCAAATACCTTATAATCAAAAAACATCGAAGTAGTATTTAAGTAACAAAGTAAACGGAAATACGGTAAATACTAAATTAAAATTAGTTTAGGTCGATTTCCATTGCAAGTTTGTATTATGGGAACGGTTTTTCTCTAGAAAAAATCATTTTAAATAGAAGTTAAGTAATTAATACATGAGCAATTCCTAGGGATTTTAGGGATTAAGTGAGGTATTCATTAAAATGGAGACCGAATGTGATTTTTACGATAATCTTTATGACGATTTTCTTGAAACTAGAAACGAAGAAAACGATAAAATTTTATGGAAAATGTATAAAATTATCGATTTGATGAAAATTACAGACGAAAAGGACGATAATGGATTTATGGAGAATGGTTTAAGAATGATTATGCTTCTTTTTAATCGTTTTAAAATAACTTCGTGTGATCTTTGTAGCTTTGATTTACTCGACACTCCTTTTAACGAGAAAGAAGAATTAATGCTTATTTTACAAAAAGAGTTTACTTAAACTCCTTAGCAAATTTCCACACATCATCTTGTATAGTATGTAGGTTTTTTACTACTTTACCTGCTTTGGTTTCTTGCATTTGAGTGGCATTAAGCATTGCCTTTCCAATGGCTAAAGCTCGATCATGATTTTCATCCACAATTACGACGATATCGTCCTTTTTAATCGAAGCGTCTATTTTGGTGATCCCGGGACGCATTACATCAGCTGCATTTGTTATAAAACGTATAGCTCCTTTATCTACAACAATTTTTTTCAAATCTACTTGTTTATTTAGGAGTAGCGTCAAAACAGGTATATACCCCTCTTTAGATTTCCATAGCTTTAATATATTATTTACTGCGTATAATGTATCTCCAGAATCAGTTTGAATTACTTCTATACGAGCTTTTTTAGGAAATATCTGCACTACAAACTTTTCATCGTAATGATTTAAAATATCATCCTGCAATTCTTTTATTTGTGATTTTTGAATGAAATGTCTTTGTTTAATATTCATACTTCATAGGTTTAATAAAAATCATCAAATATAAACCTTATATATACCCATATTTATAATACTCCTAACTCATGACTAAAGTTTATTCTACTGCCGTTGTGATTATACCACCAAAAGATTTTTGGGTAGCGATTCAAGATATTAGAAAGGAATACGATAGAAATTTCCATAGATGGATGCCCCACATCACTCTAATGTACCCTTTTAGACCACAATCTGAATTTAAAAGCTTGGAACACTCATTTTTAACGCTTTGCAAAAGTATAAAATCCTTCGAAATCTCGTTTTCAAAAATTAAACAATTTTATCACTCAAAACAGAACTACACCTTATGGTTGGCTCCAGAGCCAGATTCGTTAATAATTAACCTCCAATCAAAGCTATTAGCAATTACGCCTGATTGTAACGACATTAATTTATTCCAAGGTGGTTTTAAACCGCATTTAAGCGTAGGACAAATTAAGGGGAATCAAAAGCTTACAAATTTTAAAAAAAAATTTCAAGAAACTTGGATTCCATTCAAATTTAAAGTGAAATCTGTTTACTTCATTGCGCGTGAAAAACTTAAATCATCGAGATTCGAAATAACAAATGAATTTCTTATGAAATGAATATAATTTAGGTAAAATAATTCTTAAATTAAGGATGAGTTAAAAAAAAACTACTACTTATAGTTCTCTTTGTACTTGAAAACAAGTTCCGCGATTTTTTGGAATACATCTTTAACGGTTTCACCAGTGAGAGCTGACGTCTCGTAATAAGGCGCGTTGAGTTTATCGCTTAGGTGATCTGCCATAGGCAATATGATCTTACGCTCGTCTTTTAAATCTATTTTATTTCCTATTATGATTCGCGGGACTCCACTAAGTCCATACTTTACGCAGGAGTTCCACCAATTATTGACGTTACTAAAAGTACTAGACCGAGTCATGTCAAATACGAGTATTACGCCATCCGCTCCATTAAAGTAAGGACGATGCAACATATAGAACTGCGGTTGTCCAGCCACGTCCCAGAACATCAAGTTAATTGTGGCGTTATTCTCTTCCAATTCAATCGATTGTTTTAAGATATTTATTCCTACCGTTGGCAAATACTTCTCTTCAAATTTATTCTTAGCAAATTTAGTAAGAAGGCTTGTTTTTCCAACAGCAGGATCTCCTATAACAATAACTTTATAAATTGCTTCAGTTCTTCCTTTGAAAACTATTCCTCCTTCCCTTCGTTCTTGATCGCTCATATGTTTTCTGATCGCTTATGATTTTAATTTTTTTCGTTATAATAAATATGAACTTCTTATATATATTTTTTAACAATTTAATGCCACGATTTTAGCTTTAGCTTCGAAAAAGGTAAGTTCTAACGAAATTTTTTTTTCAAACA
This sequence comes from Candidatus Nanopelagicaceae bacterium, assembly GCA_035530895.1. Lineage (GTDB taxonomy): Archaea > Asgardarchaeota > Lokiarchaeia > Sigyniarchaeales > SOKP01 > SOKP01. The sequence continues at coordinate 7,664 of DATKTW010000043.1, read as the reverse complement.
AATAACAAGGCAACTCTTTCAGAAATTCCAGAAATTCTCGAAATTATTAATAAGTTAAACTTAAACAGTTTTAATCTTTAAACATTAATTTATTAATCCAAAAAGTGATTTTATCCATTAAATGATTTTTAATTGTCTTTGAACTTGTAATTTGTTCATCCATTAAATCATCTAATGATTTAGCTGAATTTAATCGATTAAGAACTTGTGAAATTTCGTATAAAATTCTATGACCACCAGTAAATTCAAAAATATCCTCTTTGACTTGCTCTAAAATTGGTATGACGGCAAGTGGATCATCAAGATCTTCTAAATTCTCTTTCAAACCATTTAGTTGGTTTAATATTAGATCTTTTTTGCTTGTTGCTGTTTCGTCCCTATCAACAGAATTTTTAACTTCTTTTTTTTTCGAAGAAGTTTGACCCATGTTTCTTAATAAAGATTTAATTAAATCCAATTCATCCTCTAAGACTTTCTGATTTTCTATAACATTACTAAGCTGTGGTATCAAACTTTTTATATCGATTGTTGCTTTGTCCAAATCGTTAATTTTATCAATTAATTGAGTAATTTTGAGGTTAGTTTGTCCCATTTTTGTTATTATGTCTAAACCAAATTTTTCTAATATTGAAGAAAATGCATCCATCTTAGATTTGAACTCTTCAAATGACTTAGACAAATCTTCTATATTCTGATCCATTGATTCCACCGATGCTCCCCATCATATTAATTTAATCAATACTGAATTGTATATTTTTTCAGCAGATTTAAGGAGAATATTATATAAGATCAATTTTTTATTCTTTTTATAAATAAATAAATATAGTATAAAAATTTAAATTCAAGTTTTTTGGGCATTTTAATTTACCTTTTTCAATTTCTGTGATAAGTGTGATTCAATATCTAAACATTTTAACTAAAGACGGTAAGTCATTGCTATTCCGAAATTATGGAAGTTCAGATGTAGATAGAGATTTGTTAGCGGGATTTTTGAGCGCTTTTAGTGGATTTATGAAGGAAATTAGTCAAAGCGACATTAAATCGACTGCGACTGATGAATTTAAGTATTATTATACGATTATCGAAGCCATTATTATCGTTGTATGTACGGATTTAGAGGACGATGACGCAATAATTAACTCTAAAATAACAACTATTAGGGTTAAGTTTATAGAAAAATTTGGAAAACTTCTTGCAAGCGGTCAATGGTCGGGGAATCGTGCGATTTTTACGAGTTTTGAAAAGGAAATCGATGACATCATCTTAGGAGCTATTAAAGTATCAATTATCGGAACAGGAGGAGTCGGCAAAACATCCCTCTTGCACTTAATATGTGGCAAAGAAATCGATTTAGAATACATTCCAACCATAAATGTTGACATAGCTCCTTTTGACGGAGAAGAACTTGATGTTCCACGTTCAATAGTACTTTGGGATTTTGCGGGGCAATCTAATTTTAGATCCTTATGGAAGAGTTTACTAGATAGTACAGATATAGCGCTTATCGTCCTTGATTCAAGCTTTGAAAATGTTAATTACAGTAAAGATATAATTCGGGACATTTTAGATAAACACTATAGGGATGTCTTGGTGATAGGAATAGCAAACAAGCAAGACATGCCCAATCGATTAACACCCCAATTTTGCGAAAGAATTCTGTCCGAAGCGGAAAGAGAACCGCCGATCAAAGTCCATGGAATGGTTGCGATTAATCCTGTATACCGCGAGAAAATTCTTGCAATTTTAAGAGAAGCAATAAATAAGATTTTCAATTAGTTTTGAACTAAATATTAATATTTTAGTTAAAACATAAAAAATTAATTGATTTTAGAATTATTGGATATTAACTAAATTTCTTATGTTGTGATAAAATTGATTGAATTTGAGTTAGAGGAATTTTCCCTTATTGATCGTGGTAAGTATAAAGTTTTAAGACTAGAGGAATTAACGGAAGATGAGAGGTACCTTGTAGATCCAATTGTTGACCCAACATCAGGATTGCGAATTAAGATACTTGACAAGCTAGAAATTGCAGGGTCAGAGAAATACGTGTTGACGAGGAGAAAATTGTTCTTATTTCTTCGCGTTTTTAAAGCTATAAGTCAAAAATTCAAAGAAATAAAGGATAGTAAGAATCTCAAAGTATTAATCGTGACAGATGACCGTCCAACTAAAAACATTCTATTAGAATATTGTTCTCAAATATTTGCGTACGATGGCTACGAAGTATTTCATCAGAAAGACATTCCCGGAGAATCGAGGCTATCTTCTCCGTATGGGGCCGCATCAGTTGGGTTAATTGAGGATATTAAATTAGTAATCGTATTAACTGCGTCTCATAATGAACTGTCTTGGAATGGTGTAAAGTTTTACATCGATTATCCAATGCCTATGTCGGGAGATTTATTCAAAGAAATTTCTAACATTGCATTAAACATTGAGGAACTAAATCTCGATCCCTTTTACATGCCTATGAAAATCGATGCTGAACAGATTAATAACGATTACGTTATAAGGCTATTAAATGATGTTTTGGAGCTTAAAAGTTTAAGAGGTTTAAAAATAGTTATATGGCCATATCTAGGAAAAGCCAGAGGAATTGTTGATTTATTTAAACGCTTAGGAGCAGATGTGGTGTTGATTAACGAAGAAATTAATCCTCCTAACCCTATACAAGAAGTTCGCGAGGAGAAATTGAAACACGTTATGGAAAAAGAAGCTTCAAATATTGCGATACTTTTAGACGCAGATCGAGATAGGATTGCATTGTATATAAGACAGAATGGAAAATATTGTTTTTACATTCCAAATGAGATCTATTCTGCCTTGCATAATATTTTAGCTAATGACTATTATAAAAAGATTATCAATGTGAGGACTATTCCAAGCGATTTGAGAGGAGATGAGACGAGTTTTATAAATATTTTGACTGGTGTAGGTTATAAACATTTAGGAATAATACTGTATTTTCTGTTAGGGATGGAAGTAGAACAGTCAAAAGTTGATAAAGCAATCCTCTATTTTGAAGACGAGAATAAAAATTTGGTGAAAATTAATAAGGCTGAACCATTAAAACAAGAACTAACTGAACTTATTGAAAAAGAAAAGATACATGATGAAAGTTTTTTAATAGTGATGTGGGAAGAATCGGGAGGACATACTCTCAATGTATTGAATCCTGCGAAAAAAGATAACTTGGGGCATTTCGTATTTGATTCTAAGTTTCCAATAATTGCGGATAAATATCCCGTACCAGCTTTAGTTTTAATAACAGAACTACTTGCAAGAGGGCATGAAATATCAAAATCAATTGATTGGTCGATTAAAGTGATAAATCGAACAATACCTGCTATAGACGAGCAAAAGATTAAGTTAATGAATAATTTTATGAAAAATGACAAGAATTCTATCACAATTAATGGAAAAGAGTATAAAGTGAGTGCTTTATCTGATAATGCAAATAATGTAGATATATTCCGACTTAAAAGTGCTGATTCTACGATATATTTTAGACCAAGTGGCACAGGTCCAGAAGTAAGATTTTATATTTTTGGTAAACGCGAAACTCACTTAGAAGAATTAAAAACAGTGCAAGATTATATAAAAATACAATATTCATAAGACTCGAAAAGTCAATTTAAAATTTAAAATTTAAAGCGTAAGAAATTATGAAAGATAATAGAAAAAAATTATGGGAACCTTCTGCTGAATGGATTAAAAACGCAGAAGCAACTCGTTTTATTGAATTTGTTAATAAGGAATACGGACAGAATATTAAAGGGGGGAAGGAACTTTATAACTTCTCTGTAGAACATATAGAAGATTTCTGGGATGCTATGTGGAAATTTTCTGAAATTATTGCTTCTAAACCATATGATAAAGTTGTCGAAGATTTAAGCGTGTTTCCCGGCACCAAATGGTTTCCTGGGGCTCGTTTAAACTTCGCAGAAAATCTATTGAAGTTTAAAGACAATCAATTAGCTTTCGTATTTCAAGGTGAAACTAAAGTAACCAAACAAATGACGTACGCAGAGTTAAACAAGATTGTTGCTCGGTTGGCAAAATCTCTTAAAGAATTGGGAGTTAAAATAGGAGATCGAGTTGTTTCTTATATACCAAACTTAATTGAAACACCTGTTGCCATGTTAGCGGCAACAGCGATTGGAGCTACATGGGCTTCGTGCGGTGCTGAATTACAACCTAACGCTGTTATCGATAGATTTGGACAAATCGAGCCAAAAGTCATGTTTACTGTAGACGGCTATTTTTATAGAGATAAAGAGTTTAATATAATCGAAAATGCTAAAGCTGTAGTTGAAGCTATTCCATCTATCGAAAAAGTTATCGTTGTTTCTTATATTTCTCAAAATAAACCAGATATCAGTAGCATTTCTAATGCTGTCCATTGGGATGACTTTATATCCAAAGATGAAGAACCAACTTTAGAATTTGAACAATTACCGTTTGACCATCCACTATATGTTATGTTCTCCTCTGGAACAACGGGAGCGCCTAAGTGTCTAGTTCAAAGTTCTGGTGGTGTATTACTTAATCATTTAAAGGAGCTAATCCTCTCAACCGATTGTAAAAGAAGCGATGTTCTCAATTATATTACTGCCCCTTCTTGGATGATGTGGAATTGGCTCATTAGTGGATTGGCAGTAGGTTGTACAATATTTCTATACGATGGCAATCCTCTCTATCCCGTTCCATTGAGATTTTTTGAATTAATAGAAAAACATAAAATTTCTATTTTTGGTACCAGTGCAGCGTATATCCATTATTTAATGGGCCTTGGTGTTAAACCAGCTGAGAAATATGATTTAAGTGCTTTAAGAGAAATTTCACAAACCGCATCAACGCTTTCCCCTGAAGGCTTTGAATATGTATATAAAGAAATTAAAAAGGATCTCTTTTTTAATTCAATTAGTGGAGGAACTGACATTAATGGTTGTTTTGCTGGAGCTATTCCAATTCTTCCAGTGTATTCGGGTGAATTACAAGGTCGAGCATTAGCAATGAAAGTCGAATCATATTCTGGAAAAGCTGAACCGATCGAAGATGAACAAGCAGAACTGGTGTGTGAAGCTCCTGCACCCTCAATGCCAATCTACTTTTGGGGTGACGACGAAAACATGACAAAATACAAAGCCGCTTATTTTGACTATTATAAAGATGTAGGAAAAGCAGTCTGGAGACATGGTGATTACATTGTAATTCATAGCGATACGGGTGGTATAACATTCTGGGGTCGATCAGATGCTGTCTTAAAACCTTCTGGTGTTAGAATTGGGACTGCAGAGATTTACAACGTTGTAGAACAATTACCAGAAATAGCAGATTCATTAGTGATTGGCCAGCAATGGGAAGGTGATATTCGTATTGTTATGTTTATATTATTAAATGAAGGTTTCAAGCTCAACGATGATTTAAAAGCCAAAATCAAGCAAACTTTGCGAGAAAAAACCTCACCTAGACATGTTCCCAAATTAATTTTTCAAACACCTCCAGACGGTATTCCTTACACATTCAGTAATAAAAAAGTTGAAATAGCGGTGACAAAAATCATCCATGGCATGCCCGTTGCTAATCGAGGAGCACTTAGGAATCCAACCTCTTTAGATTACTACATTGATATGATGGATAAACTTCAGAAATAAGATTTTTTTAATTTTTCTATGCTCTTTTTTTTTAATCTTCCAATGCCCACTTCATTAGCTCATCAGATATATAAATATCTTTCTGAAGAGAGTCTAAAATAGTTAAATACTCTTCTCTCGTCTTAATAATTTTATTTTGATAGAGAGATTTTAATAAACCAAGAGATCCCGTAATAGAAAGCCCTAACTGCTCAGCAAATTGACGTAGGGGTTTATCATCTGAAGCAATAGGAATTTTGTGTTCTAAAGCTAATCTTATTAAACTTAAATCAGCCGAACTTAAGGATACTGGAGATAATTCCACTACAATATCATCACGTGGTTGGATGATCTTGATCCACTCTGGAATTGCTTTCTGCCAATGTTCTGAATATTCATCTAAGACTTCTTTAGAGATTACGGCAGATGATATAAGTTCTTTCAGATGAGAAAGCAGTTTAAGACGTTTAAAAGCGCTAAGTACGCTATTATCGAGGATAATCATACATATTACTTGTCATCTGTTAATTTCTGAACTAAATCAAGATCTTTTTGAGCATCTTTTATGGATTCAGGTCCTCCAACATGCCTAAGATGACGTTTATGAAATTCCGATAAAAATTCATCAATCTTTATATTCAAAAGATTAGCCGCTTTAGATAGAGTGATCTTACCCTCTGCATATATTTCTAAAATCCATATTAGAAGACTTTTTTCTTCCAGATTTTCGGAACTAAGACCAGTTAACTCAAGAAGGTCAGCTGGTAGTTTTATTATTATTTTCTCTACCATTTTCCTATAATGTGAATAGAATTCCTACTTAAAATGTGTATTCTATTTTTATAATAATGATAGCATTCTTTATACATTCAGCAATAAAAAAGTTGAAATAGCGGTGACCAAAATCATCCATGGAAAGGTAGCAGCAAATAGAAGGGCTTTAAGAAATCTTAATTCGCTCGATTTCTTTGAAAAAATCAAACAAGAACTAAAATAAGAAAGTAGATCTATTTCTTTTTGTTTTCTTTTTTTCCTTTAATAATAGGTATCGGGATATGAATTTTCTTTAGGAAATAAAACATCAATTAATTCTCGTGATTCGTGTTTAACTATAGCATCTTTCATAATATGTTTTAGCTCTTTAAAACTCCTGTCTCCTAAGAGTAATTTGAATAAAATTGGTCCCGGTAATTTAAGGTCATATGATGTTTCCATCGGATATCCTTTTTCCATTTCAATCGAAGAAATCCGGCCATTGTTAAAAGATAAGATAATAGTTGTTTTGTAATTACTTATTCGTAAATTTTGAGTTACACCTTGAAAAATTGAGTTATGTATTCTATTTTCTAATATTGGTTTTATTTTTTCTAAGAATAATTTTAAATTTGGAATCTTAACTTGCCAACCATAATTGTAATACGTTGCTCCTCCAAGTTCACCAATAAGTTCAGCTAGATATGTATCCTCCCTAACAGCTAAGTCTATTTGATCTGGATTTTCAATAGATGTGATTTCTTTAGTAAATTGAAGTATTTTTATTCCACTTTCGCGATTTATATGTGAAGGTTTAATATCGTAACCTAAATTATCATAAGACTTTCCGAACGTGAAATATGCTATAATATCTCCACCCGATTCAATTAAGTATGTAGAAGTCTTAAACTCATTATAATTATCATTAAGAAACTTAGAAATATAACAATTTTTATAGAACAAATTTGAGATAAAGAAATCCTCGTAATATTGGTGGTATTTGTCATCAATTAGATCAATATCATCTAAGTTTGCTTTCCTAATCTTTAAAAATTCCAAGTCATTTTGAGGAATCATTGATGGTGATAAAAACATTCTATGATCAAGAGGTATAGCAAATTCATAGCCTAATTTTCGATAATAATAAGGGATGCCTCTTATGACAGAAATAATATATCCTTTTTCTGCCATGATGCTTTCATAAAGGTTATTTAACTCAACAATTAATTCTTTCCCACGATATTTTTCTAATGTTCCAACAAATCCCATCTC
>DATKTW010000042.1:0-20750 GCA_035530895.1 Candidatus Nanopelagicaceae bacterium | reverse complement strand
TCTTCAATTTTGTACAAGCGTTCCAAAATTCAGCAACCATATCCCCTTTAGTGAATTCTCCTAAATTTCCACCTTTTTTCTTACTCGAACATGTAGAAAATTGCCTCGCTAAATTTTCAAAATTCTCTCCAGTTTGAATATCCTCGTAAAGCTCCTGAGCTCTACTGAATTTATCAACTAAAATGTGACTGGCTTTGATTTTACCGCTACGAATTGGTGCTCCTTCACCTTTAGGACCAGAGCCTTTTGAAGGTTGACCTTTCTTATCATATCCTTTCCCATACTTTCCTTTTCCCATTGTTCAACACCTAAAGATTTATAACACTCCTTTCTCTTTTCGCCTTAATTCCGCTTTTTTATCCATTATTTTCAGATATAAGTCAACTGTAGTATTGGGTGGAATTTCCTCTTTTTCTTTTTTCTCGAGAGTTATGGCTTCTTCTGAACAAGTCACGACGCAATTACCGCATCCTATACATAGATTTTGGTTCACTGTAGCTATATTTTCGACCATTTCAATAGCATCCATTTGACACCTATTCAAGCAGGATTCGCAGCCAATGCATAAATCAGAATCAACACTAGCAAAAAAATTTGAATGGAACAACTCCCAAGGGTGCTCAAGTTTTTTCATATTAGTTATTAAATCGCAACAACATCCACAGCAGCAACAAATGAAATTTGGATTTAAAGCGTTTCCGGGTTGTAGGATTAGCCCTTCTTCCTGAGCTTTTTTAAAAATTATTAGGGCTTCATCGTTAGTAACAAATTTACCATTGTTGAGATCTACAACATGTTGGGCAGAATTGTTTAATGCGAAGCAGTGTTCTCTCATATCAGTTTGTTTACACGATTTATTAATAAGATCTTTACCTTTTTGACAGATGCATTCCATAACTGCGATCTTATTAGCTTTTCTTATAATTTCTCTTAATTCATCGAAAGTAGCAATGTTATGCTCGGGAGTGATGCTTTCTTCAATGGGTATCGTCCTTAATTGATTAATCTTTGTACTTGAGAATTCATCCCGATAAGCTTCATCAAAATATTGTTCAATATCCTCATAAAAATCTTTTGAAAGCGTCCTTACTTGATATTCGTACATCCCAACTGCTAAAAATGCTAAATGATATTGTATTTCTTCTCCATTATCTTCGTCGGGTCTCCTTAAGTTTATAGCCCCATTGTGATACATTCTGTCTAAGATTTCCTTTAATTCGCCTTTTGATACTACTTTTTTTTTTACGCGCCTATAAATCTTTTCTACAGATTCGGGTATAAAACTCATTTTCACCGCTATTTCAGCTTCTTTGGGAGTAAAAAGGGCTTTTAATAATCGAAGTTCTACACCTGATTTTGTTGCCGGAAACCCGATTGGTAAAGTATCTAAGCGTTGCTGCAATTTTCTATATATTTCAGTCTCTTGTGTAGACATAATTCCTTTATACTTCAATAATAAAATGAATGTGATATTTAATTAGATATCTCTATTAAAGTTAATCCCGAACTGTTTTAAGTATTAAATCCAAAATATACAAATTATTTAATCGTTTCACAAAATAAAAAAAGATGTCTTTAAGCAAAATTTACGCTTAATTAACTATTAGATAACGGAAGTTCTTAATTTCTTTAATCCCATTTATGTCGACTACGATATTCTGAAAATCTGAGATGTTCCCATCGAAAATAATTGACATTATGAGATTTTCTCCTTGGAAATGTTGATTTTTATTAACAATTTGCTCCATATATTTATTTTCGATTTTGTTCAATTTTCTTTGAACAATCGGATCATGGGGCGCTATAACGATTAGATTTCCAATAATACTCTTCTCAATCGAGCTGATATCTCCAAAAGACTCGAAGTTTGATACCTCAATATCAGACATTAGTCTTAATAAAGCATCTCGGATTAGCTTGGATTTGTTTTCATACCGGTTTTTTGAAACAAGTTTATTGATAAATTGTTTTAAGCTCTCATTAATAGATATACTAATTATGGGACTCATACTAATTCAAAACTCTTTTCACTTATTATTAATATAAATTCACGATAACACTTATAAATGTTTTTTAATAAAAAAAATTACATTTTTATGGCTCGGGAAATGACATTTTTGATTTTTTCTACATCGTTCACTAGCTTCTCGGCATCCTCATCGCTGATTTTGTCGTCTTTACCATATTTATTCAATTGAGTTAGCCAATATTCGACTCTACCTAATATCGCTTCATTATCTCCTAGAATTTTCCTTAATCGTACAAATGTGTCATGCAACTTGTTTCTTATATTCTGTGCCTTCCATCTAAGCATACAATAATCGCTGATTTCAGCTAAGTTCTGTGTAATTGCCATGACATCTATTGTTTTCTCTCTTTCCTCTGATTTGATTTTTCTGATTATGTTTATCTGCTCAAACAATATCTCTATAATTTTAGCTAAGAAACCTGTTAATTGTCCTGGATTTCCACACCACACTCTTACTTCCAATGACTGACTTGTTTCAGATACATAGATTCGTGTAATTATTCTCCCGCCAGTAACTTTAGCCTCAGAACAGAACCATGCTTCAGCTTCGTAATTTCCCTTTGCGTCAGAGCCCTCGTGAGATGTTACAGCGCTAGTATCAAAGTTTTTTAGAGTTCTTATCGCAGCTCTATAAGCTAAACGAGGATCTAAGTCAGCAATTAAAAATGCCCGAGCGTCGTTTCCTAAGGTTTGTATTGCGACTTGGCAATCCTCTATAGTGCTCATTGAGGTACAAACAAGTGGACATTTTATAGCAACTTCTTTTTTTCTTATGTGTTTGGTGTGTTTTTCACCCGTTGCGTCTTTAAATATCACAGTTCCGCCAATGTTTGATGTGCCGCAAGTTTTGGGTTCAAGATAAAAATCTACTCCCCTACTATTATTGGCTTCAATTACGGGAATACTTACCAAAGGTTGTTTTATTTTGAAGTTAGATGGCGCATCCAATAAGACCTTAACATTATTTATAGCCATATCGCTTTTATTCCTCACAGCAATTTTCATGTGTACTTGTCCACCCTCGAAATCGTAATCTCTTACAACTTCTATATTTTCCTCGTCTACAGGAGTTGTTTTTTTCTGTTTTGGACGCGTTGTTTCGGATGAAGTACGTGGTACCGAATATGCTGTAAACATTCGCTTTCCTAAATCAATAAAACCATCGATATCTCCGCTTCCAATCAGTTGAGCAAGATTCTCTTCTATACTGGATTCAGTTACACCTAACCTATTTGAGAGTTCTCTTAGCGGCATCGTTCTGTAGGCTCGAGCGATTTCTTTTATTTTCGTCTCAAGGTATTTACGCGTCATAAATTCTCTGCGTTGGGTGAAAAGGCCTTTAACACTGCCAGATTTAATAAGTTCATGGAGGCTTTTTCTTGCTAATTCCACAGCTATTTTTAATTTTGTAGCAAGCTTCGATAGCTCAAATAAACCTACTTCTTTTGCAAAATCTTTAATTTCTTTATAGATTTGGTCAGATATAATAATTTCATTACCACGATCGGCAAAAAATCCATTTATTGCGTTGGTTCTCATTAGATTAACGCAGAAAGATTTTGTCAATTCTATTGGGACATCAAATATTTTCGCAAGTTTATCTAACGAAATCCGTCCCTTTTTATTAATTTCTTCTATTAAATGGTCCATTATATATTTCTGGGAGTAATAGAATTTTTTTGTGTAAGAAAATGAGCCTTTAATTTGAAACTGGCTAATTAACTTATAAACGACTTTTATAGCAGCGCCTGAACTCATATCGAGCATTTCTCCCAAATCTGCTACTTTTAATATACCTTCATTTTGAATTTTCGATAAAATTTTCTCACGGATTGCGTAGGATATGTAGTAAAAAATCTGGTTCTTCTGATCAATTATACCGTAAATTCGTTCCTCTTCAATGTATTGGTTAATTAATTTAATCATTTGTTGAGCGGAAAGATTGAATGATTCGATAATAGTGGAGAAGTTAGTAATTGAGGCTCTCTTGAGAAATTCTATGAAACAGTTTGGACAAATATCTTTTCCAACTATTTTTTTGAGAGCTCTGCGACATAAGTTTAACCTGTATCCTTTGATTAGGTTATATTTCGTAGCTTCTCTAGCTAACTGTTCTTTAGTAGGAAAAAATAATCCGGGAGATTTTAAGTAGGAGTTCCAACTGCATGCATCATCAATGCACTCTAAATAATAATGACCCGACGATAATCTTTCTAATCTTAAGAGGGAATCGCACTCTGGACATTTACTATTTTCAATAACAGTACATTTATAAAATTTCTCAGTAGCACTCACCTTAGAATAATGTAACTCATGTTTTTTACAAAGCCAACTTTCTGTTGTAGCCATATGGTTCATGCAAAAACTTGACTTGCATTTCTCACAAGTAAAAGAAATGTTTTGGGATTCACAAAATTTGCAATCAACCATTATTTGCTTATCTCCATCTTTGGTGAAAGATATAATTAGTTATGATATATATAAAAATACAGATATAAATTATTTTATGAGACCAATATTGATTTATTTGAATAATTGATAAGTTTTTAATTTTTTGATTAAAATTATAATATTTACTGTTTTGCTTATAGTTACCTATAAACTTTCTATAGGAAATACAGATATTCGTAAAAACGATAAAATCATTACCACACTATTGAAAGTAATGATTATTAAAATCATTAAGTAGAAAATCGCTTTCCGTCTTTTATCATTTGGCTTGACAATCTGTGAGGTTCCATACTTCGCTAACCCCAATGGAAAGAGCCCCACGAAAGTCCCAAGTGAAAAGTAAAAAACAACTAATAACCCCTCGATAAACCCATATCCTAAAGATAACTGTATAGATTGAGAATATATAATTAAATCGAAGATACAAGGCGCAAAACCCGCAAGGATGCCAAAAAAATAAGGAGTCTTCTTTAATTCCCAATCTAAAGAAGGAATCTCCTTTGAATGCTTCGAGTGTGGCATGTAGTCTCGTCTCGTGACAAACAATAAGATAATAATTCCAGCAAACATCGAAGTAAACGCTCCAAAGAAATTAATAACATGAGGATCAGGTGTATAAGTTGGAAAAACAAACCTAGGGATTTGGGTAATTGAGACTGTAACAGACGCAATTATCATATTAGCAGAAATTAAACCCAATCCATAAAGCGTTAAGATATAAATGCTTCTAGTAGGGGTCTTAGCTATTCCAAAAGACCAAAAAAAGAAGATGGCCTTGTCTTCGCATGGAATTGCAGTATGAAGGATACCTAATAAAAAGGCTGGCATAAAAATAAGTATGTATTCTTGAACCATATTTTCGTTAAACTGCCCTTTGGATTCTTTTATTATTATAATTAATCTATATTTCAAGTACAGTTTAGTATAGAAATTATTTAACTTTGATGATTATGCTAAAAATTATTATTTATTGAAATAAGAGTGATTAGGCGAGAAAATTTGTTAAAAAATTCGGACTTATTTTTTTGGATTGCTTCTAATTTTCAAACAATACTTACTAACTCCTACAAAAAAGATGACCAGAAAAATAGTTGATGCAAAATTAAACGGAAAGAATAGTTGGGTTAACCAAAACAATCCTGTAAAAACTAGACCTAAAAAATTCAGAAAGAAGAAGCTTGGTTTTATATATTTTCTAGTTATTTCTGAACCTCTAGGTAAATTAAATAACATTATGATCATAAGGGGGGTTAAATTAAGTAGATGGTGATCCCATGAGTCAAAATATGCAAGGAGCATAATTAGTATACCAAAAATGTAACCGTATAAGAGATAATTAGTGTTAAATTGTCTACAAACATAAATTACAAATCCTAAACACCCTAAAATGAGCAAAACGCTAATAATTATGGGTAAAACATTTAATTCGTTCGGCGGAACGCCTATATATAATAGTATGTTTGAAATGATTTTGGTAATGCTAAAAGAATGATTTAAAAGCACAGTTTCAGAACCGGTAAAATTCGTGACTAAAAAACCGTTAAGTAAATCAGGATAAATGAAAAACATAACAACATTTAGTGATAGCGGTAAAAGAACTCCGAATAGCCTTAAAAAGCTAAGCTTAAGATCAAACGAAATTCTCTTTTTCTCGTAGCTATAATTGAGAACAATTATGAAGGGTATCATAAATATAGTAGTGGGTTTGATTATAATGCTTATTCCTAATATAAAACTTGCTAATAATTGATATTTGATTTCATTATATTTAAGAAAAATGAACAGGGATAATAGAATTAATAGAGTCACATATAAATTGATTTGTCCTAAAATATAATTAAAAACCTGAGGTAAACCTATTAAATAAAGGCAAATATATAATATAATTCTTTTATCTTCTTTTTCGTGGTCATCACCTCTAACCAGAATTATGACTTTGTATAAAATTACAGAGATTAGAATATTTAAGATAAAATTGATAAAATTAAAAATAATAAATCCTAAATTAAAACCCAATAAATAATAAGGGACAAAAAGTAAGGCTGATAGAGGGAAATATCTAAAAGGCCATGTATCAACATAGTTAGCAGGATTATAAAGATTATTGGGATCGTTTACATAAATTTTTCCAACTTTATAATAAACATAAAAATCACTCTGCGTTCTATAAACGAAAAGTGTTAATATTAATGACAAAAAAAAGTAAAAGGAATGAAGTAAAATAGCGTATCTAACAGACTTTAAATTCCAGAGTTCTGCTAACCGTTTCTTAGTATTATTGAATATTTCTTTATAATTCATGTGATTTATAGTAAAATTTAATTGGAGATTAACTGATCCGTTTTTTCTTTACATATAAAACTATGGAGCATACAAATGTTAATAGTAAGACTATCGTTGAAGGGATAACAAAAATCGGAAAACTTTCTAATGAAATGTCAACAACGACTATATTACCGTGTGTATATAACTTAAAAGAGCTCAAAATCCCATTACTATTATAGATAGCGATAATATAAACCGTTTCCGTAGGTTCATTAGGATGTATGGAGTCTTTAATAATTTGTACATTTAAAGTTGGTAATACCCGATTATCGACATCGTAAATGTCACCTAAAGGTATTTCCCCTAAATATTCACCAACAGGAACAGGAAGCCAAAAAGGAATAAAAGGTAATAGAACTGTAAAATTGAAACTATTAGGATAAAGACTTGGATTTTTTAGATATGAGAATTTAGAGCTGTCATCCGGCGTATCCCAACTATCTTCAACCCTCCACATAAATATACTAATTAAAGCTGATAAAGTTGTAGAGTTTTCTTCTATCATATTTACGCTCCATTTCATTCTTTTGTTCACACTTAAGTTTTCAAATATTCCTGCTTCATTCCAAAATTCTCCAAATAATGCATCCATTTTGTTATCATCACATAGAAGGCAATTCCAAATTAACTCATCGTTTGTTTTAATTCCATTTTGGTATTCAAAAGCAATCACATTTGATGAAAAACTTAACATGAAAAAAAATAAGAGCATCATACTAGTATAAATGGCTCTTTTTTTAATTTTCATTGATGTTTTACCTCATCAGTTTTTATTCTTTTAACTAAAAAATACCTTGTGAGGCTATATAATAACACGAATAGAAAAAAGGTACTAACAAAATTATAGGGAAACAAGGGATAAGTTAAAAACCACACCCCTACAAAAATAATATCAAAAAAATTGAAGAAAAAGAAACTTGGTTTTATGTATTCTATCAATTTCGCTCTTCTTGGAAGATTAAAGATGGTTATAATCAGCAGGGGCGTTAGATTTAACAGGTGGTGATCCCAACTATCAAAGTATGTAAGGAGCATGATTATCATTCCAACTGTATAACCATATAAAATAGAATTGGTATCCCTCCTTCTCACTATGTAAGATAAAAATCCTAATCCACCAACTAATCCAACTAAGACTATCAATACAATCAACTGATTGAATGGTATATTGAAGAAATAACAGAAATTCGTTACGAGTTTTGTCAGGCTGAAAGAAAAATTTAATGCAAGGGGATTATTTCCCGTAAAGTTAGTAGAGAGAAAATCACTCCATAACTTAGGGTAGACCGCGAAAAGCGCAAAGTTCAATAAGACTGGTATTAAGACTCCAACCAACCTTAATACACTAGTTGAAAAGTCGATTTTCAACTTCTTAGTACTCATATCAAAACGAATTATTAATAAAAATGGAATTAGAAGGAATGAAGTTGGCTTGATTATAATACTGATTCCTAATATAATGCTTCCAAGTAGTTGCCATTTTATTTTTTTATAGAATAGGAAAATCAATAACGAAGCTAAGATTAAAAATGTAATGAATAAATTTATTTGTCCATAAATATAATTAAGGATATGTGGTACTCCCATTAAATATAAACTAATATATAGAATTATTCGTTTATCGCTAGTTTCGTGATCTTGGCCTCGAATTGCTTTTATGATTTTATACATCATCAGAGAAATCAGAATGTTCAAGATGAAATTGATTACATTGAAAAGAATAAAGGCTAAACCAAAATCCAAAAAAGAAAACGGAATAAAAAATAATGCTGATAAAGGAAAATACCTAAAATCCCAAAGATAATTTGCTTGATTGTATAGATTTTCAATATCTGTGAGAAAAATCCTCCCTGATTCATAAAAGATTACGAAATCATTTTTTTGATATAAAAATAAGAAAAATAAAAGTATTGACAAAAAAAAGTAAAATAATTGAACTAGGATCGCATACCGGAATATCCTTTCATTCCAAAATTCTTTCAATTTATTAAATGCTCGAACGAATAAAACTTTCAATCTCATTGAATATTTGTATAACTCTTATATTATAAGATTTAGAATTTGTCCATTACAATTAAATTTTTTAAATTCGAAAAAATACTAAAAATTTAAGATTTAGTTTTACAAGATCAGATTATTACATACACAAAATGAGGATATATAATTGAAATTATTGAGTACACCCGAGAAAAGGTTCGAAAATCTACCCGATTTTCAATATGAACCTCATTATATTGAAGTTGATGGAATAAAAATCCACTACTTAGACGAAGGATCTAAACATGCCGAAGTTATTTTATTAATGCACGGTGAACCGTCGTGGTGTTTTTTATATAGACATATGATTCCTATTCTAGTGAAGAGCGGTTATAGAATAATTGCGCCAGATTTAGTAGGTTTTGGGCGCTCTGACAAACCTACGGAGCAAACAGATCATACTTATCGTAAACATGTCTATTGGATGACGAGTGTTATTCGATCTCTCGATCTTAGTAATACTACTTTATTTTGTCAAGATTGGGGGTCTCTAATAGGTCTAAGACTTGCGATTGAGAACCAAGATCGATTTATTAGAATTGTTTTATCAAATGGAGGATTACCAACTGGAGAACAACGAATGCCTGAAGCTTTTATGAATTGGCGTGAGTTTTCTAGAACTTCACCTTCATTTGACATAAAATTTATTATTCAGGGTGGGACAATAACTAAATTAAATAAAGAGGTTTTAAATGGCTACGATGCTCCCTTCCCAGATGATACATTAAAAGCGGGGGCTCGCATTTTACCCTCTCTAGTCCCAATCAGTACCGATGATCCCGAGCACGAAAATAATAAGAAAGCGACTGAGCAATTTAAACAATGGGAAAAGCCCTTCCTCACAGCATTTTCTGATAGCGATCCAATAACTAAAGGAGGAGATAGATTTTGGCAAACCTATGTCCCGGGAGCTCGTAATCAAAATCACACCACAATTAAAAACGCTGGTCATTTTGTTCAAGAAGAAAAAGGTCCAGAATTAGCTGACCTTATAATAGAATTTATCAAGAGTAATCCTAAATAGAATATTCCTTTTTCCTTTTAAATTAAAAATAATAAAATATTAACAAAAAAAAGTTAATTATACTAAAATGATTCAATTTCATAAATTAAAAAAATAAATTATAGCGATATGTCAATTATTGAAAAAAGTGAAGAAAAGCAGACTTTTGGAGTAATAGTAGGAAATAGAGATGTCTTCCCAGATCACCTCGCTAAAGAAGGAAGATTAGAAATTCTAAGCGTGCTGAAAGAATTAGGGTATAGATCAGTCATTTTAAGTGAAGAGGACACAAAGTATGGGGTAGTTGAAACGTACGCTGATGCAAAAAAATGTGCTGAACTTTTCAAAAAAAATCGGGATGAAATAATAGGTATTATTATAGTTTTACCTAATTTCGGGGATGAAAAAGGTATAGTTAATACGTTAAAGTTATCGGAAGTAAATGTTCCAATTTTAATCCAAGCATCTTCAGATGAAATTGGAAAAATGGACCGCAAATATAGGAGAGACGCTTTTTGTGGAAAAATTTCTGTTTGTAGCGTACTATATCAGCATGGGATTCCATTTACGCTAACTACGACACACACAACTCCAATAACATCTAAAGTTTTCAAATCAGATATCGTGAGATTTGAAAGCATATGTAAGATTGTGAAGAAGTTGAAAAACGCGAGGTTTGGGCAAATAGGAACAAGACCAAACGCTTTTGAAACAGTGAGATTCAGTGAAAAAATATTGGAGTTCCATGGTATTACAATTGAACCAATTGATTTATCAGAAATTTTTGGAGAAATTAGTAGATTACCAGAAGGTGATCCTAAAGTAAAGGAAAAAATTCAATTCATAAAGAACTATACTTCAACTACATCATTTCCAGAAGAAGGATTATTAAAGTTAGCTAAGCTAGCCGTTGTAGTAGACAAGTGGGTAATAGAAAATGAATTGGATGGTTTTGCGTTTCAGTGCTGGCCGTCGATCCAAGATAATTTTGGAATTGTACCTTGTGCAATCATGAGCATGTTTAGTGAGGGGTTAGTACCAGCTGCTTGCGAAGTAGATATTTCTGGATTATTAAGTATGTATATTTTACAAGTCGCAACAAATACCCCCTCTGCTATTTTAGATTGGAATAATAATTACGGTGACGATCCTAATAAGATGGTATTATTTCATTGTAGTAACCTTCCTAAATCGTTTTTTAAAGACACTAAAATGACGATTCATCCTATTATTTCCGATATTAAAGGAGGTGATAAAAGTTTTGGTGCAATTCAAGGAAGGATAAAAGCCAAACCCTGCACGCTATTAAGGATTGAAACTGATGATATGTTAGGAGAAATGAAAGCACTTATAGTAGAAGGTAAATATACCGACGACAATCTTGATACTTATGGAGGATATGGAGTTATAGAAATACCTAATCTACAAGACATCCTTCAATTGCTGTGTAAAGAAGGATTCGCTCACCATGTAGCTGCATCTTTAAATAATATTGGAGACATAGTATTTGAAGCTCTTTCAAACTATTTGGAATATAACATTATCTATCCTAATAAAATTAAATGATTTTTTTTCTTTTATGGAAATTCGAATATTTTGTATTTCAATGATTTCCTAAATTTGGACACATCCGAATGTTTTATATAGAAGTTTATCTAAATATCTTTAATCGAAGTAATCCAATTTCTAACAAAAATATCCTATATTTAGGATTTGATATTAATGAACGAAAATCTGAATTCACAAAAAAATTGTCCTGTATGCGGTAAAGAAAACAAATTAGAGTCCAAATTTTGCAAATTTTGCGGAGGAGATATGGTTGCTTCTGATTTTCAACCCTTTGAAATATCTCAAACTATGATTTTTAGAATAGGTTGTTATTCAAGTTGCTGTATAATTTTTATGGTTTTACTAGTATACTTTTCTTTGGTGGTACTCCCCGAATTTGATGGACCCATTCCAGCGATTACGGCAGGTCTCTTACTTCCCCTTCTTGGAGGAGTTAGTGTCATTGCATTGATATACCTTTTAGTAATATATCGTAATGCAGGTTCCCGTAGAATATTCTCCATTTCACCGAAAAGTATTAAAATTGTGGTTCCAAAAGAACCGATTTGTGAAGCTGAGTGGTCCAAATTTGACACAATTGAAGTAAAAAAATCAGCTGGTAATCACAATAGTACAAATTATAAATTTTACTTCACTTCACATGGTGTTGTATATAGAGAAATTCTTATCAAAGGGTCAATAGATTTTAGTGGGATAAATTGTAGAACAATTGTATCTCGAATGCAATACTACGCGGAGAAAATGAATAAACAATTTATTGGTGGCAAAAGAAGAAAAATTTAAAGACGACTGTTACTGCCAACTTTATTGAAAATAAGATAATAAAGCTTTTTTTTAAAAACTATTTTCTTTATTTTCTTTTTATTTTCAAATCTTTTTCAAAGAAGCAAGAAGAAATAATGCTTGCTTTTTTCTCATCAATATGAGTATAAATTTCAACAGGTGTACAATTATTAATTTTGTTCTTATCGTTCTCTTTATTGTTACATAGTCTCTTACATGTTAAATAGATTGAATATTTAGACGTATCACTTCCGATCCATCTTCTATTCAATTTATCAGCAACAGTTAAAGTGGTTCCTGAGCCACAAAAAAAATCTGCGATTAAATCACCTTCATTGCTCCCTAATTTTATTATCCTTTCAAGCAAGTCATGGTGTTTTTGGGTAGGAAAACCTGTCCACTCTTTTGAGGCAGGCTGTAAACATGGTATTTTCCAGACGTCGTCTAACTTTTTGTCTGTCACAGTTCGATATATTACATGACCGTTTTCATCCTTAACATTTTTTAATACCCCATTTACCATCTCACGTTTAAGTTGTTTAACTGGTTTTTTACGGGGGATTCTTTCTTCATTAAAAGTAAAATCTGATGATTTAGAATAAACTAAAATATTATCGTGTGCCCGTGGAAGATTTTTCTTCCCAGCAGAATATTTATTATAGTAGTACCAAATAATTTCATTTATGAATCGATTCTTTCCAAAAATTTCATCTAAAATTAATTTAACGTAATGACTTGCGTGCCAGTCTAAATGAATAAAAATTGAACCCTTTTTAGATAACAACTTCTTAAAAATGACAATCCTTTCGTATAACATTTGTAAATACGAGTCTATGTCCTTATTCCAACAATCAAAATAAGCTATTGAATCGTATTCAGTGTCTCCTTCCAAAATACCTATGTTGTAATTGGACCCCGAAAAGAAAGGGGGGTCGAGGTAAATCAAATCAATTTTTTCTTCGAAATTATTCAGTAAGTGATAGGATACTTTTAAATTATCACCCCAAAATAACATGTTTTTCCAACCTTGGCTATTAATAACCTCATTATTTTGAGAAATCAATTCAATTTTCTTATAATAATCTCGATATGTTGTTTTTAAGTTAGAAATATTTTTTAAGAAATCCTTTTTGTTTTCCCAGATTAGCTTTACCATTATTAATCATTAATTTAGGGTTAAACCGAATTAAAGAATTGATAAATTAAATATAGTTATTGTAATAATTGTCATTGAAATCAGGATACTTATGGTAATAATAATATAAAAGATTAGATGAATGACATACACTTTTTTGTTCTTCTTCTTATTTAAAGATCTTGTAGAATAAAATAATTTGTTCAATATTGCCGCTGATAATCCGATTGTTAACATCAATAACGCGTTTCCTTCGTTAATTAAACTTTTATAAAACGCAGTAGCAACAAAAAGAGATGAAGCACCCCCGGAAAGTAACCCGATTCCAAATACAATTAGATAATATGCGATGATATTTAATTCAAAAAAACTTAACACGATTGTTAAAACTAATCCAATTGAGTATGTTCCCGCAAATATTAGTGCACTTTTAATTGAGAGAGGATTTTTGATCTTTTCTAGTGTTAATTGAGTCTCTTTTGTTCTTAGTATTAAAAACGATCCAATTAATCCTATAATCGATGTAACTAGAATAGGATAAAGAGCATAACCTAATAAGGTAGGAGTAATCATTAAAACAATGATCATCCTAATCAGCATAGTTTGAATAACAAGCCAAACTGATGAGGAAGATGCACCCGCTTCAGCTAATTCAACGGTTGTAGCCTCGCTGTGAGCAAAACCTCCTAAAAATGAAAGATAATATAGATTTTTTTCAGTTGTGCTTTTTAATAAAAAATAACTAAAATATTTTACAGTTAAAATTACGATGAATATTATAATTATTGATTTAACAACAATACCGAAAACTTGGAGATTATCTGGAATTAGGATATAAAGTAAAACTACGATTGCAATAAACTCAACGGTCCCAGTCCATTCAATTTCCTTCAATTTTCTTATTTTATAAAACTGCTTTTTTGTAGATAGGATAATCAAAAATATAACAGAAATGGCAATAGCAAGATATTCATTATAATAACACATTATACCAACAATCATCGCTAATATCATTGATAGAGTAGTTGTATACCCTGGATCTTTTTCCCGAAATAACCTATATATAGATCCAATCAACAAAAAAATGATCATTCCGCCAAAAAACAATACAATTAGAATAAATCCTTCAGTTATAGGTAAGAACATCTCATTTAAAATTATTAAAGAGGTCGAAATCATTGAAAAAAAGATGTGATCTCGAGCACCATATTGGGCTGCTACTCTTGTGCGCTCTATTCCTATAACGAAGCCACAGAAAAACGACACTATGATTTTAATGAATAAAGCGTAAAATTCTTCTAATAATACCATTTGTAATAACAATAAATTCACCTTTTATGTTAAATCTTCTAACGAATTGATAAATATGTTGCATTAATACTAAAAATGTTTTACGAAAAGAAATTATCACCTAGGAGTTAGCTCTCAAAGAACTAAAAAAATAAAAGAAGAAAAAATTCTTAATCTAAGTGTTTTGCTAAGATATCTTCCAATTCTTTATCAGAAAGAAAACCTTTATGAGCCATAATTTCCCTAATTTTTTCAATAACTTGAGGTGCCCCTTTTGATTCTTCAATGAAATCCTCTAAAGAAGTTAGTTTAAGTTTAACTGCTTCAATTTCTTTGTTCTTCGCTTCAATTTCATTCTTAGCAGTGATTATTTCGTTTTCCTTACTCTCCAACTGTCCAGTTAACTCGTCTTTTAAGCTTTCGATCTCAACATACTTGTCCGAAATTGTCTGTTGAAGATCTTTCTTAACGCTTTCTAGCTCTCTTTCTTTTTGATCGTGTTCTTCTTTTAGAGAATCTACTTTTGGTTCTAATTCCTTCAGTTTCTCCTCTGCTTCATTATATTTCATCTCAAGGTCAGATTTGTCATTTCTTAATGAATCTAATTCCGTACTAATTTTATTTCTCTCTTCTGACACCGATGTTAACTCTGCTTTAGTTGAATTTAGATCTTGAGTAGTTTCGTTGAGTTTTTTTTCACTCGCAGATAAATTCTCTTTATTTTCGCTCAATTCTTTTGATACGGACTCTAACTTCTTTTCTTTTTGCTTTAATTGCTGTTCTAAATCATCAATTTTTGCTCTAAGGTCTAATAAAAAGCGTCCCTCTATTTTTTGAGACTTTTCTGGATTTTCTAAAGCTTTTTGCCAGTCTATGTTCGTAATATTTCTTACACCTTCATATATTTTCTTTTTATATCATTATTTTATATTATTAATTTTATGTTGCACAATATATAATTTTTTCAAATTATTTATTAACTCGTATGATATTTGCTTATGTGAGATTTTTTCAAATTCAGAGTTGCATTTTAAGACAAACTCATATATTCTAATCAAATTCTTTGAAAATGTTATCAAGTTCTCTATCAGATAGAAATCCTTTATGAACCATCATTTCTTTAATTCGTTCTAAAACTTTTGGTGTGGATCTTACTTCTGAAAGTTTTGCTTCAAGCAATTTGATTTTATCTATAAATTCATCAGTTTCTTTTTGATTTGATTTAACTACCTCGTTTTGATTATCTATCTCCTTTTTTCTTTTTTCTAAATCGTTCTTGTAGTTTTCTATAGCCTTTTCCTTGAATTTAATGGTTTGTTCCATTTCACTTGCTTTTTCTGTCGTAAATTTTAATTCACTCTTCAACTTACTAATGTTACCGTTTGCTTCAGTAAGTTTTGCTTTGAGTTCTTCAAGCTGTGGTTTTAATCGAGTTAATTCAATATCGGTATTAAGCTTATTTTCAGAAACATTATCTAAATTCTTCTTAGCAGATGAGAATTTCTCACTTATCTTAACAAGACTTTTTTCTCTTCCGGTTAATTTATTATGAGTTTCCTTTAATGCTTCTTTGTTTTTCCTGAGTTCTTCTTGATTTTTAAGTAATTCTCTTTCCAATTCGTTAATTTTAGCCCGTAAATCTAACAAAACCCTTCCTTCTACTTTCAAAGCTTTTTCAGGCGACAATTCGGCGCGTTCCCAATTAATAGTAATTTTTTTTTCACCTTTTTGACTTATTTGTAAAAGTTCGAAATATTTTTAGATTATCTAATTAAATTCTCAATTATTGTTTAGATTTTCTCTATATTGTTTTATCGCTATATAAATTAATTCTTCTTCTGCTATATTAAACTTTACGAAGCATTAATTTTTTATAATGCTAATTTATTTTATTGAAAATAGCTTTGGTTTATTTGAAAAGGCAAGATAATTTTATTTAATGGAATTCTAATAGTGATTCGGATGGCTAGAATATATATTGGGTGTGCAGGATGGGATTATAAAGATTGGATAGGACCATTTTATCCTAAGCTGCTCGAATCACACAATAGACTTGGTTTTTATACCAAATATTTCAATGTGATTGAAATCAACAATACATTCTATAGTCTTCCTAAATTTTCAATAGTTCAAAATTGGAGCGATCAAGTTCCATCAGATTTTAAATTTACAGTTAAAGTATGGCAAGAGATTACCCATAATTTCAAAGATGCAAACATCGAAGATTCAATCTCTCAATTTTTTTATCGACTATCTCCATTAAAAGAAAAGACTTTTGCATATTTGTTACAATTTCCTCCATGGTTTAAGTACAATGAAAAACACTTCCACCACCTAAAATATCTAATAAGGGAACTCCCTACTGAAAATAATTATATTATTGAATTACGTGATAATTCATGGTTTAATGAAGATTTATTACACGAAGTAATAGGAAGTTCAACTATTATCTTGGGGACAACATACATGCCGGGAATTAAAGCGTACTATATGCCAAGACAAAACTCATATTATATTCGCCTAATTGGTGATCGCGAGTTAACAGTCTTTGATCGAATACAAAGAGACCAAAAAGAAAATTTAAGAAACTTGGTTGATTGTATTGAGATTCTAAAAAAATCTCCCAGTATTTATGAAATTTTCATTATCGTAAATAATCATTTTCAAGGAAATGCACCTGAATCTGTGAACATGCTAAAAGAAAAGCTCAATCTACCAGTAAAAACATTTCATCAACAGAAAAAATTATCCGATTATTTTTAACAATACATACTTCTTAGGCAAAAAGAAAAAAAAGAAAAAAATTAAAGAATATTCATAAATATACTAATTCCAAAACCCCACAATAAGATTCCTTGAACAAATCCAAAGACCATTATAACGAATGCAACGGGAGGCCATGAAATGAATTTTGAAATTGCTTGGAGCACTCCAATGAAAAATTTAGCCGTAAAGGCGACGAGTGCTGTTACGATGATAAAAATTATTATTAGTAACAATTTTGGATTAATCCAACCAGCAATTAATACTCTTACTGTATCTGGAACTAACAGTGCTAAAATGAAGGCAGTAGCTGATCCTGCAATAAGACCTAGGATGCTAGAGAGTGGTAAGTCATTTACTGGTTTAAAAAACATCGCAATTCCAACAACAATCAAGAAAATACATGTAAAATGATCTGCTTGAGGAGTAATCTCACCGTATTTAAAACTTGGAGGAATATTTAGAATTAAACCCATTGCTCCTGCCCAGATATCAAGTATTCCAACTATTACGCCTGAATAAGAGATTACTCTTAAGATAGTTGTTAAGAACTTGGATAAAGTAGATGTTTTTTCGGAATCAGATTTTCTTTTAAAGAAAGATCCTCTACGTTTTCTTTCGAATCCAAACCAGGTTAAGGCAATGACTCCGCTAATGAGGACAAAAATTCATGCTGATTCTGAAACCCAAGTAAAGAAGGCTGATATATAAGGCCAATATTCAGTTTGAAATATCAAATATATCACATTAAAATTAGGTAAATTTTAAATATTAGATCAAGTATGCTTTTAAATATCTATTGTATTACTGTCTCTTTAAAATCGTTAGATTTTACATATTATAAAATTTTAAATATTCGAAGTCTATCTTTTTTTATATGGATACTATAGATAACTTGAAGAAGTTAGGACTGAAAGAAAATCGTAAATACTTAATTCTGGTAATTTGGCTTCTTGTAAATATCACAATTATTCAACTCCCTTTTGAATTTAATATCCAGATTTTTTCAGTTGATATAGATCTTTTAAATTTAATGGGGGTTATTATTTATGTGCCTTTTTTAACTTTCTTAATCTTTACATTCTTATATTCTCTTGGGTCAAAAAAAGATGTTAAAGAAGTTGCCGCATGGAAAATGCTTTTAACTTTCTTTTTAACGCTTCCTTTAATGTTTTTTCTGATACCGATTATGGTTGGAATCTTTATATTCTCTTTAATATCTTACATATTTTTCACATCCTGGTTTATTTTATATGGTGCTTATCTTTCAAGCAAAAGATTAGATAACAGTCTTAAAAAGCGAGTCCATAGCTCATTTTACAGAGTTATTCAATTCTTTGGAGGATCTGTAATTTCGATAGTTCTTTTTGTCGCTTACTTATTTGGATCACAAATAATTGGAGACCTTATCGGCTTAACAATTACCCAAGAAATTTATGATACTTTAAATTATGTCGTAATTTTTGTTGGGATTATTGTGATAATTTTTATAATCGTCGGAATCGTCTTTATGTTTAAGAGAATTTTTAACGCTTGGTTAGGAATGTTCTCACTCTCCGTAGTTATCTATACTTTTTATTTACTCGTAAAAATCTTTTTGGCTTTGAGAAGCACAGGTGGAGAAAGTAGTTCAGTAACAACTCAGGTAATAATGCTAGTTGTTGATTTGTTTATATTATTATATTCAATCTCTACATTAATGGGTTCTCAGGCTGAGCTATTAAGAAAAAAAATCAACATGAAACGAATCGGAGTTGATTCAATTTTAATATGGTTAGTGTTTTCAAAGGTCGCTTATGAATTTATTCATAATTATCCATTTACGCTATTTAGTGGCTTCGCGTATATTGACATCATAGACCTTTTGAATGCAGATGTTATTAATCTGATTAAAAATATCGCTGTTTTACTTTTCTTTCTATTTCTATTAGTAGCATTAGGTTTTAATCAAATAAAGAAATATAATCTTAACGAGAGAAAGTTTAAAGATAAAGTCGATCAAGAAGTTAAAGATTTATTAAACCCAGTAGAATTTGTAGAACAAGTGAGAGAACCTCTCCATACACATGAGTCCATAGATGAGCAAGATAATGGTAAATTAGATTCTTACGAAGAAGAGAAACCTAATTCTGAATCTACTGAAAAAGATTATTCAGAAGATTCCAATTTATAAATGAGAACTCTCTTTCCTAATTATTTTTTTCTTTTTTAAGTTTTAATCAATAAGAAATTACTAATTCTAATGAGATTAATCCTTTAATAATTAGTTTTATTAACCACTAAATTAAAACAAATCATACTTATATGTTGGGTGCTGTCTGAAATGAGCGAAAGTGATATTCTAATTGATAAAGATTTATTTCTCGAAAAGTTTGAAAAAATGTCGTTAAAAATTGAACAATTAACATCTGAAATTTCGAAAATGAAAGAAAAGCTCGATAAAACTAATAAGATTAACAGGAGCTTCGGATTAGAGGCTTTAAGAAATTCCAAACCCTTAACATTTGCAAGAGAGATTAATGGGATAAAGAGCCCTACAAAACATTACATCTTATCCATTAGAACTGTTTCGGAATTATGGAAAGGAAGAAAAAATGATTTTTTAATTACTATTAGACAGCAAGAAAAAGAAACGCATATGGACCTTAAAGCGCTAGGAATTAGAATCCCAATTGATGATATGAAGAATCTTACAACTTTGGCAAAAGAAGTCCTTTCAATGCTCTATATTTCTAGTGAGTTAAAAGGGATTGAAGTTACCGAAATTTTAAGAGAGATAATTTCTCAAATCAATAAAGATGGACAATCCATGGTTCGAGAAATAAAGCAAAATATGATAGTTCAATAAGATTTTCAATGATCTATTAAGATTAATTTAATCTTAGAAAAATTATCTTGATTTTTTAGACAAAAAAAAGAATTTGGATATGTCCCCATATTTGTTTGTTTCTTTCATACTATTTCACTCATTTGATAGCTTAAAACTTAAAAACTTAAAATAATTAGAGAAGAGTAATTTTAAAAAAGTGAATAACGATAAAAATGAAAGTATTGATATTATATTTCTCATTGGGCGGACGAACAAAAAAGGTTGCGGAAAGTATCGCAGAAGGGCTTAATACATCAGATGTAAGTATTGAACAGTTTGAATACACTAAGAAATTTAGAGACTTCCTATCAGAACAAGATGAAGTAATGAAAGGAGACCTTTCAAGTTTTAAGTATAATGAGAGCATCAAAGATCTTGCCCCTTACGATCTCGTGTTTTTAGGATTTCCTACACATGGGAGCCGTCCTGCAACAGTATTTAATGGGTATTTCGAACATGCTCAAAACATCGATGGGAAAAATTACATAGTCTTTAA
>DATKTW010000041.1:0-9376 GCA_035530895.1 Candidatus Nanopelagicaceae bacterium | reverse complement strand
ATAATTAATTCTCTTTCGAAACCGTCTGGAATTTTAATTTCTTCTAATTTTTGCATAATTTCGTCAAAGTTAACGTGAGATTCTTCTTGAGTATATGCATCAAACGATTCCTTGCCGGTATACAAGGGACCCGTATTTTGAGAGATTCTATCTCTGGAACCCGCAATGTTCATACCTTGAGCGGGTTTTGGCACACCAAACGGGTCTTTATCTCTTAAAGGATGTACAGCTGGTGCTGTTGCTTTTGCAGTACTGGCTTCCATCTGAATCTCTTTAGCGATTCCACCTTCGGTCTTTCCACCAATAAGCTTTATAAAGTCTGGCTCCTCTTCGCCTTCGTCAAGGGGTACTACACCAAAGTGCATGCCTACTTGTCCGCGTATGTCTTGACTCCTTTTAGCTCCAATAAATTTGGATCTTACATTACTGTTAACGCCTTTCCATAAATACACTTTACGGTACTCGTCAGAGACTAATACATAACACTCCTCAGAGCTAAGTATGTCTTTAATAGGACCTTCTGATGCAACATCTGTTGTAGTGCCATCGGGATTGATTTGGAATAATTGTGTGTGAATTTTTTGAACACCTTAACCTTTACACTAAGAATAAAAATTTATACTATTATAATAAAGTTGATGTTAATAAACTTTTATTTAAAAAAAAAAATAGCTCTTAAGCTGGATAACATATAACTGGGTGAGGTTAATAAAATATTTTTAATTAATTTTTCATCAAATAAGAAATGGGAAACAGTTCAACTTTTTGATAAATCAGAGTTATTTTTTTTCTATTAGGCTTAAAATTCCATCGTTTATACTAGTTATCATATCCATTGTCGTAAATCGAGGACCGATTGTTTTTTTGCAATATTCTCCTAAGTATCCGTTAAGGAAAGCGGCAGAACATGCAGCTTGATACGGATTGCTTCCAGTTGTTAAAAAA
Source organism: Candidatus Nanopelagicaceae bacterium (assembly GCA_035530895.1). GTDB lineage: Archaea > Asgardarchaeota > Lokiarchaeia > Sigyniarchaeales > SOKP01 > SOKP01. Next base: position 8,431 of record DATKTW010000041.1, on the reverse strand, counting down.
CTGGCACATAAGCCAGCAAGTACGTCTCCTGTGCCTCCGATAGACATTTCTGGGCATCCAGTTTTGTTTATCTTAAGCATATTCCCGTTGCTTATATAGTCGAACGGTCCCTTAGCTAATAAAGTAATGTCCAGTTTTTTTGCTATTTTAAAAACTTCTAATCCTCTTTTTTCTATTTTATCATAGGGAGCTAAATCGGTATCTGTCATCATTTTAAGTTCTCCCTCGTGAGGTGTAAGTATAACATTTTTTCCTTTAATCAAGTCGAGGTGAGGTTTAACTAGTTTTAAGGCATCAGCATCTATGACTAAAGATTTGTCATCACCATTATTGTTTTCTAATAATTTAACTAAAAGTTCTTCTGTTGTTGGATCTGTTCCTAAACCAGGACCTATAACAATAGCATTTGCCCAATCCATTAACCATAAGAGTTCTTCCGAAGCCTTTGTTGTTAACCATTTTCCAGGACTAGTCCGTACAATCATGTTTGGTGAATAACTGCGGATCACATCTCCTATAACTTCCGGCACATAGCTAATAACCAGATCACACCCGAAATGAATGCATGCTAAGGACGCATACGCTGGAGCTCCGGAATAATTCTTTGAACCACCAATAACTAAAACTTTACCGAATTCTCCTTTATGAGTATTTAATTTTCTGGATTTTAAGTTCGGTAATAAATCTCCTCTTCCAACAAAAAGGTTTGCTTCTTGTGGTATTCCAATCGATTTTTCAATTATCTGATACTTTTTGGTTTTCTTTAAACCCTTTTTGAATTTATGAAATGTAATGACTAAATCTGCATTAATAGCTTTGTCAAAAATTTCTCCCGTATCAGGATCTAATCCAGAAGGTACATCAATTGATACAATTTTAACACGATCTCCTAGCCTTTCTGTTAAATTGTTCATTGTATCTATTGTAGAAGATATAGGTTCTCTTAATTTTCCACTTATTCCGGTTCCTAGTAAAGCGTCTACGATCAATGAGTAGTTCTGATCTTTTTCAATTAGTTTTTCAATTTTAATTGCATCCGTTGAGTCCCTAATGAAATCAACCTTGATCGAGTAAGTAAGGTTGTTATAAACAATATTCCAATTAATTTTAGCCTCTTCGGTACTTATTTTATCGGGCGTGCCTACTAAAATAACCAACACTTTCACACCATACGAAGAAAGATGCCGAGCTACAACAAAACCATCGCCACCGTTATTACCAGTCCCACAGTATATAGCTACTTTAGATTTTTCATTTACTAATCCTTGCGCCATTATTTCCGTAGCAAAGGAATACCCTGCGCATTCCATTAAATGACTCTTAGGGATTCCCAACCATTCTGAATTATTGTCTAAAATAGCCAATTCTTCAGAAGAAATTTTATCTGAAATAAATCTCTCCATGACAATTAATTTTAAGATAAGCTAAATTAAAAACAATTTTAATACAGTAAAATAAATATTATCCTATGAAACTGCATGATAAAAAAGTTCTTTTGGTTACTGGGAGCACTCATGGAATAGGAAAAGCAATCATTTTAGAACTCGCAAAACTAGACTTTTCTGTAGTGATTAATGGCGCAGCAACTAAAAGCTTAGCAGAGAATTATTACGCTGAACTAAGGGAAATTTATCAAGATGAAATTGAGAATAATTTCTTATATGTACAGGCAGATATTAGTAAGAAAGAAGATCGAGATATATTATTAAATAGAATTAAAAAAAAGTTTAATAGGATCGATGTTCTAGTAAACAATGCAGGAGTTGCACCTAAAATAAGACGAGATATTTTAGAAACATCTGAAGAATCTTATGATCGAGTTATGTCAATTAATCTCAAGGGACCTTATTTTCTAACTCAAGCTATTTCTAAATGGATGATCCAATTACGAGAAGAGTTAAAAGATACTTATCAACCCTATATCATTAATATATCCTCTATAAATCGCTATACGGCATCTGTTAATAGAGGAGAATACTGTCTCTCAAAATCAGCAATGAATATGATGACGAAATTGTTTGGAGAAAGGCTTGCTGAGTATGGAATACCAGTGTTTGAAATATCCCCCGGAATAATTGATACACCAATGACAGAGGATGTCCATCATAAATATGATGTCTTAATCAAGGAGGGTCTCACGCCGATAAGGAGATGGGGGCAACCTATTGATATTGCAAAACCCGTTATTGCTATAGTCTCTGGACTCTTACCATTTTCAACAGGTTCGGTAATCGATATCGATGGTGGATTCCACTTACATAGACTCTGAGTGAGGAAAATGGAAAAAATTAATTTAGGTATCTTAGATGGTGAAGTATTAGAATACAACACAGTTATTATAGGATCTGGAGCAGCAGGATTAAATTGTGCCATCCATCTAGTAGAAGAAGGGATAGCTCCCTGGCAAGTAGCACTTGTAACGGAAAAATTAGGAAGCGGAACATCCTTTAACGCTGGTTCTGATAAACAAACCTATTATAAGATGTCGATCATCGGAGATCAGGCCGATTCTCCTCTCGAAATGGCAAAAGATCTATTTTCTGGTGGAGCTATGCACGGAGATATCGCTTTGGTTGAATCTACAAATTCTATTCGAGAATTTTTCCATTTAATTCATCTTGGTGTACCATTTCCTCACGATAAATATGGTGGATTCGTAGGATATAAGACTGATAACGATCCCAAGCAACGAGCTACATCCATAGGCCCATACACATCACAGGAAATGTGTAAAAGATTATTAGAAGTTGTAGATGAACTAGGAATTCATGTAATTGACAATTCTTATGCTGTTAGATTGTTAGTAGACGAAAATTCTGAAACTGAAGTAATTGGTTTGATTTGTATAGATATCAAATCATCTTCCAATAAGGAAGATTTAAAAGATTATGTTAAATCGATTAAAATCTTCAAAACAAGAAATGTTGTTATGGCTACTGGAGGACCTTCATTCTTGTATAGAAATTCGGTGTATCCAACATCACAGAAGGGAAGCACCTCTTTAGCAATAGAGGCGGGTTGTATATTACAAAATTTAACTGAATCTCAATTCGGACTCGCTTCTACTCAGTTTCGGTGGAATGTTTCTGGATCGTATCAACAAGTAATCCCACGTTACATATCTATTGGAAAAAATGGTGATTCTCGCGAATTCCTCAACGATTATTTTCCTTCTTTTAGAGAATTATCGAGAGCTACTTTTCTGAAAGGGTATCAGTGGCCTTTTAACTCAGATCGAGTTCAAACTTTAGGTTCTTCTCTGATCGATCTTGCTGTCTATTTTGAAACTGAAATACAAGAAAGGAATGTATTTTTAGATTTTACAAGGAATCCTCACGGATATGATTTTTCGAACATGAATCCAATTGCAAAACAATACCTCGAAAATTCTAAGTCTGAAGAGGAATTACCGTATAAAAGATTAAAATCTCTCAACAAAAGCGCTTTTTTGCATTATAAAAACCATGGTATTGACTTGTCTAAATATCCATTACAGATTGCTGTGTGCAACCAGCATTTAAATGGCGGCGTATCGTGTGATATATGGTGGGAATCGAATGTAAAACATCTATTTGTTATAGGAGAAATAAACGGAAGTCATGGAATTCATAGACCTGGTGGTGCTGCGTTAAATTCAGGTCAAGTGGGAGGTCTAAGAGCCGCTCAGAAGATTGCTAAATCCTACAATAATACACTTTCACTAAGTAACGAAGAATTTTATTTAATCATAGAGGAACAGTTAAGCGTTTTCTTAGAAATTATAGGTATTTGTTTTGAGAAGTTAAAGAGTGATGATGGATTCTCTCCTGATGCAATTATTAAGATAATTCAAGATCGCATGGAAAAATACGCAGGAATAATTAGACCTAATGAAGGATTAGAAGGAGAACTCAACAACATAATACTGCAAATGAAAAACCTGAATAATATAATTGCCCTTAAAAACAGTAAAGAAATTATTAATTATTTTCAAATAAGAGACTCTCTAATAACGCAACTATTATTCTTCTCTTCATTACTCGATTATCACCAGCGTTCTGGACAAAGTCGAGGTTCATTTTTAATCAATAGAAAAAGTCTTAACACTGAAACTCAAGAAACACTCGTTTCTCTTCCAGTAAAATTATCTTCTCTTAATTATATTAGAAGTAGTTTGGATTTGGCAGATCAAATCCAAACAATCTGCTTAAAAAAGGGTAAAATAGAAGTAGAATGGGTGAAGGTTCGAAAAATCCCTGATTCTAATAATTGGTTTGAAAAGGTTTGGAAAGATTATAACGAGGGTAAAATAATTTCTTAGTAATTTAAACTATTTTCTATTTTTGTATTCAAAATCTCTTACTGCGCAACCTGTAAATTTTCCCTCTCTCATAAATTGCGAGCATTTCGAACATGTAATACATGTTTTATTCTTTTCAATTCCATTTTGTAGGAAGATCTGCTTTGCGAAACTTGGATTGGCAAAAGACATTCTGCCAAATCCACATATATCAACCATATTATTTTGTATAACACCTGATGCGAGATTACCCGCAAATTGTCGGAAATAGGAATAACCCGATCCTACAATTATCATATCTCGAGGAACTAAGCTCTTAATCACTGAAGTTAAATAAATAATTCTATATACGCTAAATAAAGGATGCTCTTTGGGAAATTTTACTCCCTTTACTGGCACATCATATGGGCGTGTGATATATGGCTTATAATGGGGATTACCTGCTGTGATGCTCAGAAGTTTTACATTGAGCTCGTATAAATGGTTAATTAAATCAATTGGTTCTCCAAGATCAACAGAAGCTGGAAATTTCTCATTTTCAATACTTTTTACTCCAAAACCTGTAGGATAAGGATTACCGTCGTAAACTCCTAAGCGTGAAGTAATCAAAAAATCGGAATCTTTTCTAAAATTATTCTGCAGCTTAGTAATTATATCAAGTAATAATCTAGACCTATTCTTAAAACTCGTTCCTCCATATTCAGAATCTTTACGATTATGAGCAGATAATAATTCACTATTCAAATAGCCATGACATGATTTTATATCTACGCCATCAAACCCTGCTTCCTTTGCTAAAATAGCTTTCTTAACCCAAATTTCCTCAATCTCTTTAAGTTCTTCATCTGAAATAATAACACCATCCTCTTTTTTTACGGAAATCGCATTGTCTAATTCATCACTATGATAAGCTCTAATAGGATGTTTTTTTCCATTTCGCTTTGTATATCTTCCAGAGTGATTTAATTGAAGTATTAGACAACAACGATCTCTAAAGCCTAAAGATTCCAAAGTACGATTAGACTGTGTTCTGATAAGAGATGTGAGCTCTTTAAATTTTTGTACATTTTTTTCAGAGAGAATTAATTGATGATCGTTTGAACGACAGTCTTCTGAAATGGCAGTTGCTTCAAACCATATTAAACCAACGCCTCCTTTGGAATAACGCTTGTATCGCCGGAAAGTCATTTCACTCGGAGTACCATTAAGTTTTGCATCAAACCCTTCCATTGGTTGTATCGAAAGTCTGTTAGGAATAAAAAAATGTTTAGATTGAATTACATCCTTCAAATTTTCGGTACTAGAGCTTATAGGGAGAGGGATCATCAATCTATTTAACTCTGTTTTTAAATCCTTTAGAGTTTTATACTTAAAAGGCTCAAAAATATGAGAAGAAGGATGAACAAACATATTATTAAGTAAAACTCTCAGTATAAAGAACTTTTCAGTTTTTTAAATTAGTATTCTTTCTTTAAAAAGCATTTTAATTGATTTGAAATCTTCATTTTAAAATGAAAAAAAAAGATATTAAATTATCTTTAGATAACATCGATGAAATACGGTTACTCGGGCATCTCAAGACCTATCATTGGTAATGCATCTGTTCCTGATAAGAAAGTTTGCAATTTGAATTTCATTCCTTTTATGTCTGTATACATAACCTGAATTTTAGTACTTCGCTTATATACTTCTTCATATTTACCTTCTTTAACTTCGGTTATTGATATTGATTCTACTTCGTCTCCTGTAATTCTTGCTGCCATACGCAAAATTTGCTTTTCTAGCGTTCTATCAGGTGGAAATTTTTTTGTTACTTCAATAAACCTTTCACTCACTTCTTTGGCTTTACTAACGGGAAATCTTGTGGTTGAGACAATTATTACCATAACTTTCACCTCTATTTGACATTTTTTAAATGGATTTCAAGGTGATAAATATTAGGTTATATTAATTTAAAAATCTTATACTATTTTGTCAGATATAGTAACTCTTTTTTCAAATCCCTTTCAAATAGGAAGTAAATGGAATATTTAAACTAGATCTTTCCTTAAATAATAATAATCGTAAACTCTTTTCATACCTAAATTCTCATACAATTTCATTGCATTAAGGTTCTGTAGTTCTACTTGGAGCCAAATATTTTCGGCTCCATTCGACATCGCCCATTTTTTTATTACAGTTTTGAGCATAGAACCTGCTACTTTTTGGCGTCTAAATTCTGGAATAACAAACACATCAGCAATGTAAAAATAGTTATGAGGATTTAGTACTCCCATTAGAGTTCCTATAGGCTCTCCTCGCCATTTAGCTATGACAAAACATTTTTTTGGAACATTGATTCTATTTGTTATCTCTTTTATTATCTCCTGCTGGTATCTGTCTCTTTTCGTAAACTTCGCTAGTAACGAGGAGAATTCATTTACTCTTTCACCGTGGATCTCGTAAATAAATTCGTTGTTAATGTGTTTTAAATCAAGATTTTGTACTGGCATTAACAGGGCATTTGTGCGATCCTGTTCAATATATCCACGGTTCCTTAAAGCTCCATCTAGTTCTTTCGGTTCAAAATACTCATGCATGGTGAATATAGTTGGTAAATTAAACGATTTATAAGCATTTTCAACCATTTCGATATCATTTTCGATAAGAGTACTATTTCCAGTATAATTAATTGGTATGACTGAATTAGCCCGATAAGTAACGCCCTTAGTAAATCGTAATATCCATCCATTCAAAAAAAAATACTGTTCAGCTGGCCATGCGTTCATTAAAAATTCTTGAAATCGCTTAACTTCCTTTATAGCGGTCATTAGAATCAAAGGATACAAATTAAAGAAATATCTTAAATTCTTCGAAATTATGAGTGTTTCATAAATATAGAAGAAGAATGCCGGTGGTGGGATATGAGCCCACGAACCTCCAGATTATGAGTCCAGCACAATCAGTCTGACCCAATTTCATATGAATGTGTGTCTGGCGCTATAACCAGCTAAGCCACACCGGCTGGGGTTAAAAGGTATTTATTGATTTGTAATAAATTTATGATTATTATTATCTTTTTTGTTTTATCAAAAGAAGTTAAAAGAAATAATGGAGCCTCCGGCGGGATTTGAACCCGCGACCTTTGCCTGTTTGGTTCATTTTTATGGATACCAAGGCAATGCTCTACCACCTAAGCCACGGAGGCAAGGCTTATTAGGGATATATATATAAATTTTTAACTTTATAAATTATTTCTAAATTAAAAATTTTTTTACTCCTTTCCAAGGATAAGTTAGAAATTAATGAGATAATAATAAAATTAAGTTATAAATTTTCCACTATTCACTCATTCTATTTCATTTTTCTTATAAATAAGTGGAACATGAACTTTTATCTTTGGTACAAATATTTTTGGGATTTTTATTTTAGGAATCAAAATTGAATTACTGTGAAATCCTCCTGAGCCAATTTTATTAACGTTTAAAATTGTTATTTCATTAGGAATTTCTTCTAATTTATCTGTGATAACAGATTCTTGATCATTTTGACTTTCAATCAACTGTATATTTTCTCTATTGGCATTAAAATTTATAAGCTCCTTTCCTTCTATTAGGACACCTTCACCAATAATCTCGTCTTGATTACTCTCTATGTAATCTATCAGTTCAATTTTTTTTGCTTGTAAGATTTTCCGATAATCATTAACAAAGTTTTCATAATTTGAGTAGCGTCTTAATTCTTCGTCCGAGAAAACCCAACCTGTATTGGGATCGTATAGCATTCCTGTGATTACCATATCAGTGGGGATCTCTCTCGCGTTCCTGAACTTCTGGACTTGATTTTCAATGTTCTTAATTTCATCAGTAAAACTTTTAAAAAATTTCTGCAACTCAAGATAAAAATTCGTCCCAGATCTTCCAATCTTTTTGACTGCAAAATCGTTTAGTTTATTCATCAGATTATGGAAATCAATTTTTTTCATTCCGCAATCGAGATGTCCTAAAACTATTATACATTGAATATTATATTTGTGTATGGCAACTAATACAGATCTTAAAACATCATCAGTATACACATTTCCAGCGTTTCTTAAAACAAACACATCTCCGGGTTTTAATTGAAATATTCGGTATACATCAATCCTTGGGTTCATACAGGTGAGAATTAAAA
>DATKTW010000040.1:0-13416 GCA_035530895.1 Candidatus Nanopelagicaceae bacterium | reverse complement strand
ATTACTGTTGTTTGCAATATTACCCTCAATTACATTATATTCGCTTTGTGAAAGAACTATTCCTTGGCCTGTATTATCGTAAAGATAGTTTGATGAAATCGAATTATTATCACTCTGTATTAATTTGATACCGACATAGTTATCTGTAATATTATTCTCAACTATTTTTCCATTGTAAACGTCTTCAAACTTAATACCCGCGTCGACTCCTGTTGCTTGAGAATTTGTCAAATTACAATTTCTTATAACGAAATAAACGCTTGAACTTTCAATAAATATAGGTGAACCAACAGTACCGGCATCAATTGCTATATCTTCGATGGTGTAAGGATCATCGTACGTTCCGGAACCAGTACACCAAGAAGTCCTTTTAGATGCCCATTCCCAATCAAAAGAATTAAGACCAGTATCGTCGATATGAATTTTTGAACCATCAAAACCATCGTCCCAGATTGGATAATTATCTTGTGAATTTGCACTCCCGGGTATATCATATGGAGCATCTCCAATCCCATCATCGTCTAAATCAGATCCTCCATAATCATCCCAATAGTTCCCTAATGTTCCATTATCCCATCTACTATAATAACCATAATCCGCTCCATTCAATACGCTATTATTAGATAATATGTTTCCATAGATAAGGGAACCATTTGCATTCCCTCCTATTACCACTCCGTAGGAACTCCCATTTATATTATTCATCTTAATGGTATTATTATTACAATCAGCATTAATTAAAATCCCAGTCATAATTATGGCGTTTAAATTATTATTGACAATAGTATTATTATGTGACCCAGTGGAAGCTTGAATGCCGTATCTGTGAGTAGTTATTGTATTATTCATGATCGTGTTAAAAACACTATTATGATCTATATATATTCCAAATGAGTCGCTTGAAGCACCCTCCAAAATTGTGTTATCTAATACTATATTATGAGCTGACTGGTAAATTCTAATTCCATGGATTGAACTGTTATAAATATAATTATTCTGGATTGTGTTATAGCTGCAATCAGTCTGAAGATAGATACCCGTTTTTATGTTATTCAAGCAAATATTGTCCTCTATCGTTCCATTTGATGTATACATTAACTCAATTCCAGCGTTGGCATCAGATTGTGTCCCCGAATTCATCACCGTACAATTTCTAATGGTAAAATGCTTATTATTTGAATGTTCAATTAGAATCCCATTGTCGAGCCAATTTGCATCGATTGTGATATTTTCTAGAAGGTAGGGATTAAGAAGCGATCCATTTCCGCTGCACCAATCTAGTAACACTGCTTGTGCCCAAGTATAGCCACTACCTCCAGTATCATCTATGTGGAGAGGTCCCATTATCCAAAAACCTGAAGATTTTGGGAGGTTATTTTTATCTTCATTTACATCCAATATAGTGCTAAATAAAGGTGAAATCAGAGGTAACAAAAGCATCAAGAGTATCAGTATATAAATTTTAGATTTTCTAATTGCTGTCATTTTTTTATAAATTTTAATAATTTTGTTTGCATTGGTATTCTTTTTACTCTATTTAAGATTTTTTATGGTCTTTACATCTTGGTACATTTTAATTAGGTATTAGCTGAGTTTTTCGATTAATTGTCAGATGGTTTTAAGATTAAAAATATAAGCGTAACTACTTTCTTATACTCTATGACTGAAGTATTATACATGGATGATTCCTATTTAAAGAAGTGGGATGCTAAAATTGTTTCTGTGAAAGACGATAAATACGTTGTCCTTGATAAAACCGCTTTCTATCCTAAAGGAGGTGGTCAACCATGGGACGAAGGTTATATAGTCAAAGATGGTGAGAAGTTCAAGGTGGTGTATGTAGGTAAATTTTCTGGAGAAATCAGCCACGAAGTAGAAAAACCAGGATTAAAAGAAGGAGATACAGTTTCGTGCGAACTCGATTGGGAGAGGCGATATACATATATGCGATACCATACTGCTTGTCATCTCGTCTCAAATCTACTATTCCGGAGAGCGAACGCTAAAATTACGGGTAATCAGATTGAATTGGACAAAGCAAGAATGGATTTCTCTATGGAGGATTATTCGCCAGAAAAGTTGCGGGCCTATGTTGAAGAATCTAACGAATTAATTAAACAGGACCTTCCAATCACTATTGAGACGATGTCTAGAGCAGCTGTCTTAGAAGAACCTGAGCTTGCGAGATTAGCAATTGGCTTACCTAAAAATTTACAAGAATTCCGCATAGTTAAAATTGGAGAAATCGATAAACAAGTTGACGGTGGAACCCACGTTAAGAGTCTCAAAGAAATTGGTGAAATTGAGATGACCAAAACAGTAAATAAGGGAAAGGATAATAGGAGATTATATTTTATACTCAAATAATTTTAATTCAAGAAAGCGACAATCCAAGAGCGTTAATAGTTGATGGCAAAAATAAAGAAATAAGTTCCATATTGCATTTTCATTTGTTCTTTAATAACTTCTTCCTCAGAGTCTTCAGCTTTATTGAATTTGGCTGGTTTGAGTTCTTCAGTCATTTGTTTATAGTTACTTTTTTGATGATTGAAATATAATTAAGATCAAAGACTACATTTATAATTTAAAAAATTTAATTTTTACTTTCTCAATAAGACTCTAATGGAAAGTCGTATTGAAAAATTATTACTTTTTATAAAGACAATAACGAGCTTTAAACAATTATGAAAAATATCTGTAAGGATTGTGGAAAATGCTGTATTGAAACAGAGATGCTCTTATCTACTAATGATATTGATCTTATTAAAAATAATAACCCTAAACATTTAAAAATAGCCGATTTTGTACGAAAAACCGAAGAAGGATTTAACCTATTGAAAAATGTTAAAGGTTACTGTGTGTTCTTTGATAGTGCTGCTAAATTGTGTACAATTTACGATGTGAGACCACAAGGGTGCCGTTTTTACCCACTAATTTATGATTCGGACAAAAAGCAATGTATATTTGATGAAGAATGTCCGAAACCCAAATTATTATATCCAGATAAAGAGATCGCCCTAAAAACATGTGAGAAGATTAAAAACTTTTTAGAAAACCATATTTTATTCGCTAAATTAAAATGATGGTCTTGATGTGATCTCTACTCTTCTTATAAGAATTAAAAGCATCAGCTATATTTTCTAATTTAAATTCTTTCGAAATTAGATCTTTAACATTTATTAATCCCGAACTTAATCCATCAATAGCTTTATGAAATGGTCCACATCTACTACTATATATGGTAATTTCTCTTACTACGATATCAGTAAGATTAATTGGAGTGTCTATCCCATGAGTACTTTTAATATGGATTTTACCTCTACTTCTACAGGAAGAAACAATATCTTTAAGAGCATTTGGATTACCGGTGGTGTCAACAACGATATCGGCACCAAGATTTCCTGTTATTTTTTTTATCCTACCTTCTACACTCTCATTTTCATTATTATTAATTAAAAGCTTTACCCCAAAATTCTTAGCTAAATTAAGTTTTCTATCTGAGTGATCTATTCCTATTACCTCTAATCCTTTAATTACAGCAACTTGACAGAGCAATAATCCTAACTTTCCGAGTCCGAAAATTGCAATTATTTTATCATCCCTTCCTAAAGGCATCATTTCGAAGGTTTGATATGCTGCCGCTAGTGGTTCGATAAATGTAGCTTCTCTATACGATATATTATCGGGTAATTCGTGTAGTAGATAAGAGTCAACAGCAATAAACTCAGCAAAAGCTCCATTGATATCGATTCCCAATGCTTTCCGAGATTCGCATTGTGATGTAATATCCCTTTGACAGAAAAAACAGCTAAAATCAATATTGCTATTTATTTCAGAAGTAACTCGTTTTTTCAACCAGTCGGGATTCACTTTTTCACCAATATCTACAACTATGCCCGAAAATTCGTGTCCTAAGATTAGAGGTATTGGTACAGGGAGATGACCGTTCGCTATAGCCAAGTCTGTTCCACAAATTCCTGCTGCTTTAACTTGAATTAAAACTTGAGTATCTTTAAAAACGGGCTTAGGAATTTCCTTGATCTGAATCCCTCGCCCGTCAAATATAGCAGCCTTCATGAGTAAATAATTTATTTCATGTGATAAAATTCTGGTCTTCGATCTTTTAAAAGATTGTTATAAATGTTAATGCTCTTATCCCTAGCTTGATTTACATCGATTTCAGTAAAATCTACAAAAATTTGATCAGTTGGCGCTGAAGATATAATACTCCCCTTATGTGAAGTTATCTGACTACCTCCCGTAAAAATAAAACTATCTGTTCCTCTGGCTTCGCGTCCTATTCTATTGGCAGTTACTGCAAATACATGGTTAACTAAACAATGGGTTGTCATAGCATTTTGGCAATAAGGAAGCACTAAATTAGCGGGATGAGCTATAATATCTGCTCCTAAGAGAGCAAGAGTGCGTACCGTTTCAGGAAAAAACCAATCGAAACAAATCATAACTCCTATTTTAGCCTTACTAACGTCATAAACCTTTAAAGGCAGGTTTCCAGGTGAAAACCATAGTTTTTCTTTGTAATAAAGGTGGAGTTTCCTATAAGTGCCAAGAACTTCCTTACTCGAAACAATTAGAGAAGAGTTATATATCTGACTATTTTCTTTCTCAATAAATCCTCCAACAATAATTGCTTTTGTTTTATGTGCAAGTTCTATTAAAAATTCAGAAGTTTTCCCAACAGGAAGTTCCGCTAAGGATTCTGCTTCTTTTTTTGATACAAAAGTGTATCCTGTAGCAAATAGCTCTGGTAATACAATTAAATCCGCTTTAACATTGTCGAGTAAGTCTCTAACTTGTTTAAAGTTTTTCTCCTTGTCCCCAAAAATTGGAGAAGTTTGTACGTATCCAATTTTCATGTTCATTCCTTTTCTTCCGTGGCATTTTCCTCTTTATCTTTTCGACTAAGAAATTTACGTTGTTTCGTTTTCCTCTTAACATATTGTTCATCGTATTTCTTTAATAATCCGTCCATGTCTCCGATAGTTTTAGTAAGTTTTTCAATTGGAATATCTTCAAAAAACCTATTTTTCTTAAATTTTTTTGCTGGACCGCCATTGTATATCCACCCTTCTTCTAATTCCTGTCCTACCATTGTAGAAGACCAGGTATTTAAAATGCAGTTTTTTCCTATGTGGGTTCCAGGCATAATTATTACATGTGCCCCAACTCGTACGTTTTCTTCGATAACTGTTTTTCTGATAATTAAAAAGTTTCCTATAATTACCGAAGATTGAATGATTGCGCCTTGTCCTACCACTACATTCTTTCCAAATTCTATAAATTCTGTGTCGACCCATCCTTCGAAAAGGGAGTTAGAAAATTTAGTTTTTACGCCAAACACTTTAAAACATATATTATCTAAGAACGGAAATGGAAATTTATGTGAGAGCCAAGTTGGCCATTTTTTTATCGTGTTTCTAAGACTCCAATAACGGTAATCTCTATCAGAAGGATCTCTAAGGAACACCCCCTCTCTAGGTTTATGGAAAATGTTAACGATCACTAATATAATTTTTGCGAAAAAGATGGCGGCAAAAACAGTTGTAACATAGATAACGAACAAATAAAGGGGTAGAAATATGTAAAAGTGGAGTGGTCGCGGCTCGTACCATAACATCTGCCAGTACCACCAAATTTCTAAAATAGCTGGAAGTAGGCTTATCCAAATTAAAAAAATGTATGATATCAAGTACTTTTTTTTAACTAAGACTGTTGCACAAAAAGGACCTACACGCATAGAATTAGGAACGCTCATTTCAATCATCCTCGCTCTTTTTTTTAATTAAATACTTTTTATCTTCGTCAATATTAACTTCAAACTCGGTTTCGACTTTTTCTTCTTCGTCAACATCTACTTTTTGAATTACATCTCTCCGCATTTCCGCGTATTTGTTAGGTTTTAATTTCCTTGCGGGGATTCCAGAATAGATCCATCCATCCTCTAATTCTTGATTTAAGGTTGTTACAGACACCGCACCGAGCACTGTATCTTCACCAAAATGCGTTCCAGGGGCGATAGTACTCTGACCTCCTATAAGCGAATAGTCATCAAATCTGATCTTTTTAATGATAAGATAATTACCTACTACCATCGAACTCATAATAGCAGCGCCCTGGCCAATAGTAACATTTTTTCCAAAAGAAATGAATTCAGCATCACACCATGAATCATTTAAATGGCTTGAAAAATCCATCTTTATTCCAAACCAACGAAAAGCTATCACATCAATCCAGGGTAGAGGCCAATTTCTTATTAGCCATAAAGTTATCTTCTTTATCTCGGTTCTTAATCTCCAAAATTCAAAGTCAGTATCACCTTTTTCAGTGCGGAATATTCCTTCTTTGGGGACGTGAATAAGGTTTATAAATATAAGCAATAATTTACTGAAGAAGAAGCAGCTAAATATGAAAAGAAACGAAAATGCTATCAATAAAACGGGTAAAAACAATAATTTGATAACCCAAGGTACTGGACTTATTGTATAACCATACCATAGGGTAGCTACAACTAAACCGCTAAACCAGAATATTGGGATATACACAACTAAAAATTTCAAACTTACTCTATTTATTGCTGAGCTTGTTGTAAAGTCTATAATAAGTTCATCATCATCATCTTCCTTAACAACTTTTTGTTCATCTTTTTCTTCTTCTGTCATTTTATTTCACATATGTCTTTAATTTAGCTTTTCTTTACTGTTTATTTCTTCTTTATTTGAACTGTTGAGTTTCGCTTTTACTTGCCTAATTCTTAGTTCTTCTGCCCTATTCAAATCATCTTCACTAACTTTTATGTATTCCGTTAGCTTCTTTTTGAAGATCCGCCTAAAAGGGATACCATAATAGTAATTATCTCCCTTAGTTGTATTAAATTTTGTTGCTGCAGCCATTGGCAATAAATAAGAACTATCGCTTAACTCGCACCCAGGAGCTATAGTATTAAAACCTCCGAGCGTTACATTATCTTTTACTGTTACTTTAAAATAGACGATGTTACCAAAAATACCTTCAACAACATGAGAAGCTAATACCGAATTCACTCCAATATAACAATTTCTTCCAACATCAATATTTCTATCATTACCTACAGATTCTTCAAGGGTGGATTCGCTTCCAATTTTGCTTGATTTAACAAAGTTAAAAAACCAATTTGCCAGCCAGGGGAAAATTCCTTTCATGAAAGCATTCTTGCCGTATTTAATCATAAAACTTCTGTAGTGGTAATAATCTGCTGTTTTTGAACGAATATCACGAGGAATTATGCCATCTTTAGTCGGAGATCTCTTCTCTGTAAATCTCCATGAAATTCGTGTAAAAATTCCTAAGAAAAATAGGTGAGATAAATAGAAGAAAACAACCACAAGTGGGAGGGTTAAAAAAATAATCAAAGAATCAAGCCTAGTAAGAATAATATAAAAACTTTTCACCTCTAAGAAAAAGGGTTTTAAAATTAAGAAAAGGTAAAACATTAGAGCTATAACTGGCGCTAAATAAGAACCAATATAAATAAAAAAGAAGAAGGCTATGTATTTCTGATACTGGAATTGAACTATTTCCCGTTGAAGTTCAGGTCTGGAATCACTTGTATCTTCAATCATAATCTAATATATTCCTCTCCATTTCAAATAAAATATTACTAAATCGCTCTATTTTGTCTTTCTAATTTTTCATTTTCTTGTCTGACTCTTAATTCTTCAGCTCGAGATAAATCATCTTCGCTTAATTTTAAATAATCCATTATTTTCTTCTTAAATATGCGACGTAATGGCATTCCGAAGTAGTAATTATCTCCCTTAGTTGTATTAAATTTTGTTGCTGCTGCCATAGGTAATAAATAAGAATTTTCTTTTAATTCGGCCCCGGGTCCAATTTGATTGAATCCGCCTAGGGTGACGTTTTCCCCTAATATAATTTTAAAGTAAATAATGTTTCCAAAAATACCTTCCACTACATGAGTACACAGCGTGGAATTTACTCCGATATAGCAATTCTTACCCACAACTATGTTTCTATCGTTAAGTACCGATTCTTCAAAAGTTGTACCCTTGTCAATAATACCAGCACCCACAAAATTATAAAACCAATTGGCTAACCATGGGAACACTCCTTTCATAAATGCGTTTTTGCCGTATTTGATCATAAAACTTCTGTAGTGGTAGTAATCTGCTGTTTTTGAATGAATATCACGAGGAATTATCCCATCCTTCGTAGGGCTCTTCTTTTCAGTATACCTCCATAAAATTCGTGTAAAAATTCCTAAGAAAAATAGGCGGGATATATAGAAGACAACGACCACAAGTGGAATGGTTAAAAAAATAATCAAAGAATCAAGACTTGAAAGGATGACAATAAAACGCTCTACTTCTAAGAATAAGGGTTTTAAAATTAAGAACAGGTAAAACATTAGAGCTATGACTGGCGCTAAATAAGAACCGATATAGATAAAAAAGAAGAAGGCTAAATATTTCTGATACTGGAATCGAACAAGTTCCCGTTGAAATTCAGGTTCAGAATCACTTATAACTTCACTCAAAATCTAATAAATTCCTCTCCATTTCAAATTAAATATTACTAATTAGTTTTATTTTGTCTTTCTAATTTTTCATTTTCTTGTCTAACTCTTAATTCTTCAGCTCGAAATAAATCCTCTTCGCTAACTTTTAAGTATTCCATGACTTTTTTCTTAAAAATGCGACGTAATGGCATCCCGAAGTAAAAATTATCACCTTTAGTTTTATTATGTTTTGTTGCAGCCGCCATTGGTAATAGATATGAGTTATCGCTTAGCTCACATCCAGGCGCAATATTGTTAAATCCTCCGAGCGTGGTGTTTTCTCCCAATTTGATTTCGAAATAGACGATATTACCAAATATTCCTTCTACAAAGTGAGACGATAATGCTGAATTAACACCGATGTAGCAATTCTTTCCAACATTTATGCGTTTATCTGTAACAACGGATTCTTCTAAAGTGGAGCCTTTTTTAACTATTCCAGTTCCCACAAAATTAAAGAACCAATTTGCTAACCAAGGAAAAACACCCTTCATAAATGCGTTTTTTCCGTATTTTAACATAAAAGATCTTATATGGTAATAATTAGCGATTTTGGAAGGGATATTTCGTGGAATTATGCCATCTTTCGTCGGGCTTCTTTTCTCAGTTAATCTCCAGAAAATTCGAGTTATCAAACCTGTGATAAATAAGCGAGATAAATAACTAACAATAATAACTAAAGGTAAAGCTAAAAAAGCTAATAATGATCCAAGATTAGTAAATATCGTTATGATGTTATCTACTAACAAGACATTTGGAATAAATATAAAAATTATATAACTCAGAAAAATGATTCCAGAGACAATATAAGATAAATAATAAATTATAAAGAGTATGCTCAAATACCAATGAAATTGGAGTTTAATTTTTTCTCTTGGAACTTCCGTATCAGAATCGTCTTCATCATTCACTTCAATTTCATCTAGCACTTTTATTTACCTTGCTTTTAATATTGTTATATGTTGGTTTTACGAATTAAACCTACTAGATCAAATTTGAATTAGTTAATATATATAACGCTATACTTAATTTCAGTATTTTTCTTTTAAAAATGTTAATTAATAAAAAAAATGAGTAAAAAATTATAAAATAAGCGATCATTTTTTGTTTAAAAACGCCTCCTCATTATAATTAATCCATCGAATCGACATAATTTCGACTAAATTGAGAATATAACTTTATACAAATAATGCGGTGATAATTAATAGACGCATTACTATTTAATGCATGGCTTCAGTAAATTAACTAGCGACTCGAATTTAGTAGTTTAATCAATCGCTTAATATCTTCAATACATTAATTTTAAATGAGTAAAAAACTTAAATTAAGAATTAGGTTAAGGCAATATAAAATTGGATTTCGTTAAAAACGCCGATAAAATTAATTAATTGAGCAAAATCAAAAATATAGAGTGAGATAATGACAGATAAT
Organism: Candidatus Nanopelagicaceae bacterium; assembly: GCA_035530895.1. Taxonomy (GTDB): domain Archaea; phylum Asgardarchaeota; class Lokiarchaeia; order Sigyniarchaeales; family SOKP01; genus SOKP01. The sequence continues at coordinate 3,410 of DATKTW010000040.1, read as the reverse complement.
TCATTTTCGTTAGTAGATTTATATCCTAAGCATGTAATTAACTCTAAAGGTGAAAAAAAAGAGTTTGATGTTTCTAGTATTGCTAAGGTTTTAAATAAGGAAACAGGGCTTGACATACACATCGCAGAGAAAGTTACAGAGGATGTAGTGCGTAAAATAATTGGACTTGGTATTGATGAAATAACTACTAACCACATAAGAGAATTAGTGTGCGTAGAACTAACTCAACGAGGTTTGAATAAATACCGAAATTTATTTGCTCGTGCTATCAATTTAGAAAACATCTCTTTTAAGTTAAATGAAGACTTCATTAATAAATTCAAAGGAAAACAACCAGATTGGGGACCATTAGGACAGATTACATATAAAAGAACTTATGCCAGATTTATTGAAGAAGAAGGTAGGAAAGAGGAATTTTGGGAAACTATTAGGAGAGTCGTTGAAGGGTGTTATTCGATACAAAAAGAACATTGTATGACGTTAAGCCTGCCTTGGAGCGATTCAAAAGCTCAAAGATCAGCTCAGACAATGTACCAGAAAATCTGGAATTTTAAGTTCTTACCTCCTGGAAGAGGTCTTTGGATGATGGGTACTGAATTTATTGCCCGGCATGGGTCAATGTCGTTGAATAATTGTGGCTTTGCTTCTACTGAAGATATTGATTTGAAATACTCAAAGGCATTCGAGTTTGTAATGGACGCTCTAATGTTAGGTGTTGGTGTAGGGTTCGATACAAAAGGTGCAGGAAAAATAATTATTAAGAAACCTCAAGAAGGTACTGTTGATATTAAGATTCCTGACAGTAGAGAAGGTTGGGTAGAAGCACTTCGAAGCGTTTTAGAAGCTTTTTTTTTAGGAAAACAGCTCCCTGCTTTTGATTATAGCTTAATCAGACCTGCAGGTGAACCCATTAGAGGTTTTGGAGGAATTGCTAGCGGCCCAGCTCCATTAAAGGATATGCTAGAAAACATTCAGAAAATTCTGGAGGTTCGAACAAATAAACATATAACTTCCATCGATATTTTGGACATCATGAATTTAATTGGAAAATGTGTCGTAGCAGGAAATGTTAGGAGGAGCGCTGAAATTGCTCTTGGAGATGCTACTGATTTGGATTTCATAACCTCTAAACAAGACGAAGAAAAACTTTATTCTCATCGATGGGCAAGTAATAATAGTGTTTTTGCTGTTAAAGGATTAGATTATTCCTTTATTGCTGATCAAATTGCAGTAAATGGAGAACCTGGAATCTTTTGGCTGGATAACGCAAAGGCATATTCCCGGATGGGAGATAAGCCAGACAATAAAGATAAGAAAGCTGCTGGCGTAAATCCTTGTGGAGAACAGACACTCGAAAGCTTCGAACTTTGCTGCCTTGTAGAAAGCTTTCCATCACGTCACGATTCGTACGAGGAGTTCCAAGAGACATTGAAGTTCGCTTATCTCTATTCTAAGTCCGTAACCCTCGTTAACACTCATTGGCAAGAAACCAATGCAGTAATGCTTAAAAATAGAAGAATGGGAATTTCACAAACAGGAATAATTGAGGCTTTTGTTAAAAACGGCAGGAGAACTATGTTGGAATGGTGTAATAAAGGATATGAATATCTTCAGGCTTTAGACGAACAATATTCTGGTTGGCTTTGCATTCCAAAAAGTATTAAAATAACAACTGTTAAACCGAGTGGAACAGTAAGCCTCCTTCCAGGTGTCCCTCCTGGAATCCATTACCCTCATTCTGAGTATTACATTAGACGGATACGTATTTCTAAAAATTCAGATTTAATAGTACCCATAAAAAAGGCAGGGTACTTTGTTGAAGATGATTCCTATTCCCCCAATACCATTGTAGTTGAATTTCCTGTGCACGAACAATATTTCGTTCGCTCTAAAAATGAAGTTTCTATATGGGAGCAAGCAGAAAATGCGGCAGATTATCAGAAATATTGGTCTGACAATCAAGTGTCTATTACAATTACATTTCAGCCACATGAAGCAAATCAGATCAAACACATTCTTGAATGCTTTGAAGATAAGTTAAAGAGCGTGAGCTTCTTGCCAATAAAAGAGCACGGATACAAACAAGCGCCTTACGAAGAAATTACGCAAGAGAAATACGAAGAAATGATGTCTAAAATAAAGCCGATGTTTTTGGATGAGACAAAAGATAGGGCAATCGGCGAGAAATTTTGCGATTCTGAGAGGTGTGAAATAACTTTCGAACCTTAACTTCACCTTACTTTAAATTTATTTTAGTATAAAGTGAATAAGATTTTTAACCGCAAATCATATTATTATTACTAAGAAATTTTATTTATAAAATAAGATTCTAATCAAAAGTGATTATTTATGGAACAAGATCCAGAAGAAGATAATAAAACTATTAAAGAACGCGAGAAAGCAAGAACAACTCCCACAAAGAAGAAGGAAGCAACACCTAAGAAAGAAGCAACAATAAAACCAGGCGATGCTCCTAAAACACCTTCTAAAAAAATTGTTTTTAAAAAAATGAAAATTAATTTTTGGAGGACTCGACTACACGACGAGGAATTAGGAGTACACCAACAATTAAAGTATACAGCGAAAACGCGATGGTTTTCTAAAAATTTTGACATCGAAGGTATCGTCGAAATTGATGGGAAAAAGAACAGTATTATTGCTTTTAATAAAGAACAATGGGAAGAAAGCCCACTCGAGGAAAAAAGGCTTGTTTGCAGATATTTCACCATAATGGAAGAAACTATGGATTCTAAAGCCAGTGGTGGTAACTTTAAAGGTGGTGTTGAGCTAAGCATAACTCATTCTCTTATTCAAAGTTATGAAATAAAACACACAGCTCCAGTTTTCTACGCTCAAATTCCAGGTGTAAAAGTATTAGTTCGATTCGTTAGGGGTTGGAGATTCATTGGTAGTCGTTGGACATTCCCTCTCCTTCCAGAAGAAAAAGATGATAAACTCCAAATGATCTTAGCTAGAGGAGTTGTTGGTCCGGGCAGAAATTATAAAATGTATCTCGGTAAGAAATTAATTGGAAGAGTTGACGGGCACCCTATACAAAAAGAATACGAAATTGAAATATACGACGAAGATTACGCTAAAGATAAAACTTTCGTACGTTATATGATTTTGTTTGGATGTGCATGTAATTTTATGGACGGTGCTAAGAAAATTATTAAGAGGTTATATAAAAAGATGAAATCTACTGGTACTTCTGATTATAAGCCGCCTAAAAATGAAATGGACCTATTCTGCAACCCAAGAATGATGAGGCGTTAACTTTTAAAGTATTTAGAGATATCTCATAATCTTCAAGATTATTGATAAAAAAAATAAATTTTAAAAAATTTTTTTATTTCTTAATTTTTTAAGAAAGCATACTTCTTTTCCAACTTATATATCCTTTCGTTTCT
>DATKTW010000039.1:0-6912 GCA_035530895.1 Candidatus Nanopelagicaceae bacterium | reverse complement strand
AAGTTAAGTATTAAAACTCATGTTAAGGACATTATTAATTCGTTTTAAAGTTTATTAAATTCCATGGTTTTGTACAGTAGCGTAGAACAATTTACAAACATGAGTCGATATTAAAAAAATTATTCTCAGAGGGGGGGTGATTGAAATTAATACTTAAAGTCAAATTTGTTCCACTCTATAATCGATTTGATCATCACTCGCATAACTAAAGAATATTTTCATACTATATCCCCTTAACTTAGGATTAATTTTAACGAATCTTTATTAAAAAGTTTTTATATTGACCTTTTTTTTAATTAGATCCTTGAAATAAGAATAGATTCATAAAAAATGTCGAAACTAACTTTCTTAAATAAAATATAAATATCTATGACGAAGAATATATCAAATAATGATCGAAAATCGTATTTTATTAACAACTCCTACTTATCCTTATCCCACTCTACCAGCTAATGATTCCTTAACGGATGCAACTGGGCAAAGGTTTACAAAGGGAGATGATATTTTTACTTTAATATCGCACACTCACTGCTACGCAAATCACATTTTAGCTCAAAATATCAGCAAACCCGCTACATTGTTAGAATATCCCCGATGGAAAGATTTCAAAAAAGAAGTTGATAAAGGTTACAGCATCATTGGAATAAGCGCTTACCCCCCACATATAGATAATGTTATGAAAATGTGCCAATACATCCGTGACACCACTCCGGAAACAACAATCATGTTAGGTTCTTATGCCGCTCAAGCCTTCAAAGCCAAGTACGACGAAGAAACTCAAAAAAAGTACGTTGATTACGTAGTGAAAGGAGAAGGTGTAAAGTTCCTTAGAGAATTTTTAGGAGAAGACACTGACCAACCAATCGAACAAAAGTTAATGCCAAAATGCGGTGGTGCTCCTTGGTTTATAAATAAATATCCAATTGGTAATGTGGGATTCGTAGTGACTGGTTTGGGTTGTCCTGGGGGATGTGATTTCTGTTCCTCTACAGAAATGTTTGGTTTTAAACGTATTGAATTGCTTTCACCAAAGGAATTTGTTTCTCATATTTATTCTTATCATAAACATTTTCCTGATGTTCGGTTGATATTTGCTATAGAAGAAGATCATTTTCGTCATCCAGAATATCTATTTGAAACGAAAAAATATTGGGAATCTAGTCCAAAAGTAGTTGAATCCTTAGATTGGCTCGCTTTTGGTTCAGTGGATAACATTTATAATTTTGCTCAAAAGTATGGATGGGAGACTATTGCTGAAATAGGGGTGGGTGCAATTTTTATAGGAGTAGAGTCAAAATTTGCAGGAGAACATGGATACACTAAACGACAAGAGGTAGATGCACGCGAAGTTTTTGATAAGCTCCACTCAATGGGAATAAGGACTTTAGGTGCATGGGTTTGCGGTTGGGACTTTCACAATCATTCAAACATCTACGAAGACCTTAATTATTTCGTCGCATGTTATCCTACTTTTCAACAACTAACCAGGTTGTCTCCTTTCCCTGGTACTGTATTATACGAGAAATTGATGGAACAAAATAGAGTTAGAGATGTTCCATGGGAAGATGTCCATTTTTGGAGTGGCTCTCAGGAAAATATTGACTTGGAAACACATGAAACCCTTAATTTAACAGAATACGGATACGATCTGCTTTATAAAACGTGGGGACCATCAATCCTTCGTAAATTAGATGTAACTTTGAATGGATATGAATTTTGTTTAAAATCCGATAATCCCATTATGCGAGACCATAAATCTCTATTTTTTAAGCATCAAGCCGCTATCTTGTGGACTTCAATAGAAGCAATGGATCGTTTTGCTCCAAATGGGGTAGTTAGGAGGAGAGTTCGAAAAACTGACGAAAAATATAGACGTTTAATTGGTGAACCGACTCCTATTATGAAATATTTATCAAAAATAATCGAGAAACGCGCAAAGAAGTTTAAAATCAAAAACATATTAGATCCATTTAATCGGTATCCTAAAGAAGAACCATTTAAAAAATACTTATATAACAAGGAAAAATCTACAAAGGATAAACGCATTCCTTACAAAACCATTGAACCTACTAAGAAACCGTTCGCAATGAAATGGACTAAATTTGAATTCCTAGTTTTAGCGCAACTCCTAAAAATCATTCGAAGCGTAAAACGAAAAAGAAGCGATCTAAAAGTCGATGATTACATAATTGAAACGGTGAAGAGAAGAAATTTCATTGCTTTTTAAATATACCAGAGGGAGAGAGAGGTCACTAAAAGTAAAAATAATTAAAACAAAAAAAAAGGTAATTAATTAATTTCTGAACCGCATAAAGCACAGAATTTTCCTTTACCAGATAATCTGGCTCCACAATTTGGACAAAAATTAATAACAATTTCAAAGTCACTCACTGTTTTAGGAATGTAAGCCTGTTCTACTGATTCTGATTCTTTTGGGGCGTCAATAATACTTAGTGTGTCTAGTTTTGCTAGTTTAAAGAACCCAATAACTTGAAAAATAAAACCTATGATTCCTGGAATTACTAAGAATCCGAACGCGCTCAATAATGTACCTTTCTTTAATTTATCGCAACCATCAATTAATTCGCTGGATAAGTTACTTGGGAATAAATTGCTGTTATTTTCAAAGAAAATCTTCAGATTTTTCCAAGCTTTAATTTCTGAAGCCAAACCGACAAAAATAAAGATTAAACCAGCGGACATGAGAATAATTGCTAGTGAAAGCGTGGCCCAGGCAGGAATAGAGAAAGGCATGAAAAAGAAATAAAATACAAGATTCACGCCTCCTGTAACTAATATAGTAATCCCCATTACTCCCATAATAAATCCTCTAATATATTTCGAACGGAATTCTTCTAACGAAGCGTTGTTTAACTGAAGGTTTATCTTTTTAATATTACCTAGAGAAATTAGGATGAAAATCAAAGCGATAAATCCAGTAATTCCAGTTGCTATGCTTAAAACAGTCAGAATTGCTACTATTTGTATATTTTTTCCAAAATCTTGGAAATTTTTTTTAACATCTATATTTGACATTTTCACTTTCGAATTTTAAATTTAGATACTTATGATCATTATTTCTATTATCATTGAAATCATTATGGGAGTCCATTAATTGAGCGTATCGTAAATATTTATAAAAGTCCAATAGAAACGTAAATATACATATTGAGATTATATAATAAGTAGTATATCCAGATTAGTAAGAAGAAATCAATACCCTATTGATTTTTATATTATTTTAATAGGATCGTAATTAAAAACTTGTAATTGTATTCTGTATGGCCACCACTAAATCGGAACCTAATATATTGGAAAGTTATAGTTTTTTGGTTATACCTAGTTGGGGACATTTGCTCGGTTATCCCACCTTAGGTCAATATTCTAACCATAATGTGTCGAATATATCTCATGACCTTGTCATTTTTTTTAGTGGTGCTGACTGTTCTGTTCAAACAGATGAGGGGACTCTGTATTATCTTTTTGGTCTAGGATATTATTACATTCAATTTGGCCTTCAAAGCGGAAGGTATATTACTGATAATCGACAATTAACTGGTTTGGTACTTTCAGATTTCGTTTACGATTATCTTTCGACCTTAAAAAATGTAACTTTAGAAAACGATCGTGATGTAATCGTAAGCGAAAATCTCTTTATGTTACCCATAGATTTATCCTTTAAATCTGAAACCAAGCGTACGTTTATTCAAGGAACTCTTATGAGAAATCTATTCATTCCTTATAAGGATATTATCGTAGAGTTTATGGAAACATTGAGAAATCCACAATCTTTTCAAGTAGACAAAACAGGACCAATCCTCTTGAGTACACATCGGGATTCTTATAATCAAATCTTAATTTCTTCCGAAATGGACTATGAAATGAAAACTAATTTCTTAAGCCCAACGGCAGGATTAAACGGAATTACATTTGACTCTAAAAAGCATTTAGAGCAAAATTTTTCACACCAGAATTTACAGTACATTGAAGAATTAGTATTAAACCTTAAAAGGGTTTATTCTACGATAGATTATGATCCAATGTATTTGTTCTCAATATTAGTAAATGCTGCTTTAAGGTTTAGATCAGAAATAAGTTCTTCTAATAATCAAAAAGTTGAGAGATCAAATAAAAAAATGCCAAAGGAATCAATATTTCTCTCTGCTGAAGCAAGGATGCATTCTTTTGTCAATTGGCCGGAGATTTTTAAGAGAAGAACAAAGGATGAGTTGGAAAGGTCGGTAGTTCAAGCAACAAGTAAATTATATCAACCAAAAGAAGCTGATAAAGAAATTATTAGAGTTGAGGAATTTAGGGGGGAACAGGAGGAATTCAAGATTAGAACCATGAAACGACCTACTGTCGACTTAAAACCACTCCCAACTCTTCCAACGAGTAATTCTTTAGATATTCTTCTTGCTATAAAAAATATAGTAAATCAGGATTATGATATTAGGTCCATAGGGAGATCAATTGAAATTGCTCGAGATTACATTAAAAGTATGATTTTACATTCTAATGTTTTATGGGAAATGAGTAGATATGTTAACCTTTATCAACGCGTAGAACCGAATGTAGGATTAAGCTCTAACGAGAAATTCGAATTAGTAGAACAAATCGAAAAATGGATTAATTTAATGAGTAAAAGACAATCATCTTAAATTGGTGTATGGTCATAGTAAATTATAAATCAATTGTAAAAAACTTACAAAAACATTATTCAGACGCGACGGAAGTAGTTGTGTTTAATAATAAAGCAAAAGTTCTTCACTCAACTGGCAACTGGAATGTATCGAAAGATGTTAAAGGAGTATTAGCTATTTGGGGAAGCGGTAACGCTCAGTTTGTGAATATGAGAGGCATTAGATATTCAGTTCTTCAAATGGAACCAGAAAGATTTATAGCTACTAACAGACAGAAAAAAGGACACTTAGTTGGTTCATCCATACCTGGAACTGATATGTATCTTATAGCTCACATCAAACCAAAAGCAAAGGGATGGATGCATATGGCATACCCCGCTATAGCAAGGGCCGCAGCAATGATGAGAGAAGGATCAAAATCACAATTTATTGAGACTGAAGTAGATGCTTCCGATGACAACAATTTGACTGATATAAGCAGTAGATTAGCGCAACCCTCAGTTGATCCATATCTTAAGGCGGAAGTGGAAGGTTTTTTGGATTGGATTAAAAATCCTCAAGGTTTAAATTCTTATCTCCTTCATTCATTACAAGAAAACGATCCATATAGAATCTCCAAACTTGCGGAGATTTATAATGAATTATATAGGATTTTTTATGAATAAAATGAATATAATAATTCCCTATAAATTTAGTCTTAATGATATAAATTTTTAAAAAGAAAAGATTTATTCTATTTAGTTAATCAAGGTTCGTTAATGAAATCATCATATGAGTAAAAAATCAAATAATTGGCTTGAAGAAGCAGATTGGGATCTTGAAAATGCTAAGATTCTACTGAAGAATAAGAGATTTAATACCGTTGTATTTCATTCCCAACAAGCAGCAGAAAAAGCGGTTAAAGCGCTCTTATATTTTAATAAAAGTAATGGATGGGGGCACTCGATATACTCTTTACTTGAGAAGTATAAAGAAATAACACATGCAAACATCGATGATCTTCAAAAGAGTGCTTTGAGTTTAGACAAACATTATATTACAACAAGATATCCCGATGCACTTCCAGATTTAGCTCCTCATAAAGCTTATACTATAGAAGAAGCAGAAAATGCAATCACACTAGCTCAAAAGATTATATCATATGTAAAAATAGAGATTGAAAAAGGTAATTAAGATGAATATTAAAAATGATAATCTGCAAGAGTTTTTAGGAGTGTTAATTAAAAAAATACTAGGAGATATTTCATTGGATTGTGCAATTTTATTTGGTTCAAGGGCACGAGATAATTTTATGCCTTATAGCGATATTGATATGATTTTTGTAGGGGATTTTAAAGAAAAGTTTATTGAAAGACCTTCTCTTGTATTTGAGCATTTTGATTTTAGCATAGGTGTTGGAATTGACGCGTTTTGTTATACTCCTGATGAGTTTAAGAAGATGTTTCTAAAAGGCACTGTCTCGATCTTAGATGCAATTGACCATGGAATTTGTATTTATGGGTTAGACTTCTACAATGAATTTAAAAAACAGCTAGAACGCTTAAAAAGTAAAGGACTTAAAAGAGAGCCTCCAGTATGGATACTTCCCGATGAGATGATGTTTGATTAATTTTTTGACTTTTGGAAATTGGACTCACTATAATATATCTATCTCTTATTAATCTCTAATTTAAAGACTTTACTCACTAATATATTAAGCACAGTTATGATATATAGATAAGTCTAGTGTTTAAAATCCTTTCAATCTTTATTTAATCCTTAAAGAATTGCTAAATCTGACATAAAGTTATTCTTTTTAACACCATTCTATTATTTCATGAATATTTTCTAATATCTTATTAGAAATTATAACCACTTACTAAAAAAAGAGAGAAAAATAAAAATAAATTACTATTATGAGTGAATTACTTCAACAATTTATGCAAGAATTCAGACGATTCCCCTAAGGGAATGAAGATCTTGATGATGATCTTTTTTAATTCACTCCCATCTCATTTTATTATACAAACCATGAAAAGTCCTACTATCGCTTCAGATAAATCGAAATTATGTCACCATCCTTAATTATGTGATCTAGGTTATCATATTTTTGACCAGGGTGTTTAGCAGATTTACCCCATACTAACGAGTAGCGATAATCGGTTATGAATCGTTTGTGAATTTTACGACAGAGATTCTCTATTGTATCGTCACGGTGGAGAATTATTGGCTCATCCATATCAGCCTCCTCTCGTGGGGGCTTTAAAAACACTCGTATTAAATTCAGCTC
>DATKTW010000038.1:0-15360 GCA_035530895.1 Candidatus Nanopelagicaceae bacterium | reverse complement strand
CATAGATGTACAATCAAAGAAAGCCCCCTCTGAATGAAATATTTTTAAAATTGATAAATTTGAGTTTGCTTTAACAGCATAATGTATTCTATTATTCTTGTATTCTGAATTTAGTAAATCTTTTAAATTTCTATAGCGTTCTCGTATCGAACTTTCGTTAATCACATAAATAGGTGTACCAAATTCTTTAGAAATTTCTAGTGTATTTTTCCCTGCAAAATAAAGCACATCGTTGCGATACTCTAAAGCTTTCATGGTTAGCCATTCCGAATATTCCATTTTTTTACCTCAAGTTTAGTATTTAAAAACTTAAATCAAAATTCAATTCTATCAATAACTCCTTTAAACACTTTTTCTGTGGGACCTTCCATATATACCGTTTTACCGTTATAAGTAATTTTCAAGTCTCCACCGTCGTTATGTACGGTTACCGGAGTGTTTGGATTAAATTTTCCTAAAATAGTTCCCGCTACCACTGCAGCACAAGTGCCAGTTCCGCAGGAATTCGTCACTCCTACACCCCTTTCAAATACTCTTAGAACAGCTTCATCTTTGGATAGTACTTTTACAAATTCCACATTAGTTTTTTTAGGAAAAATTTTATTAGATTCAATTGCAACTCCATATTTCTTTAGATTCTCATCATTTATGACCTCTTTTGTAAAAATAATCGCGTGAGGATTGCCCATTGATACTGCCGTGAAATTGAAAATCTTATCTAATACCACAATAGATTCGTTTACGCAGCGATTAACAAGGCTCTCCAAATTCACTGGAATATTTTCACAATCCAAAACTGGAGGTCCCATATCAATAGTTACTGTTTCAACTTCATTATTAACAACTTTAAGTTTAGCAACCACGATACCGTTAAGTGTTTCAATTTCAATCTCTTCTTTCGAATATATATCATTTTCATAAATATATTTTGCAAAACACCTTACTCCATTTCCACACATTTCTGCTTGAGAGCCATCAGGATTAAATATTTTAATCCTCACTTCTGTCAATTTTGGATGACAAACAAATAAAACTCCATCTGCTCCGACTGAGAAATGGTGTTTACATAATTTTATTGCCAAATCTGCTTTTTTATCATCGGGAATATCCCACTTAAGATTATTAATTAAGATATAATCGTTGCCTAAGCCATGGTGCTTCTCAAAATCCAAATTTTCTAATGATATCTTATCCATTTTGTTAACACTTGCAAGTTTTCTATTTATTAAATGTCTTTATAGATTAATAGTCTCCTTATTGAAAAAAATTACGATTTCAAAAGTAAGGAGAAAATAAATTTACTGTAGCATTAATTCCTATTTTAATTCTTGTAGGCAATTAGATGGTTAAGTCTAAAATTTCAACAAAACTTAAGTTAAGTTCAACATTATATCAAAATTAAAATTACTTAGTAAGCTAAACTATGAAGCGTAAATATCTTACAGTTCCTATTCTCGCTCTAATGGCTCTCATTCCAATAGTAAGTATTTTTGGATTTGAACATGTTGACAACATCAACGATGGCATTTCCGTGTATTTTCTAGTAGATTTAGAAGAGGGGGAGAATATTGAAATAAATGTAACTCATACTGGAGATGGGAACTTTACGCTCTTTCTATTCGGTTCACGCCCTACTCAATCTTATGTAAACGATGATAAAACTCTTAATCCAATCATTTTCCAGGTAGCTTTAAATTACAGCATAGATGACAACCCTTACATCAACTATACAGTATCGCAATCAAAAATATATTATATAGAATTGGTTTTAATCAACAATGGACCAGACACATTCTTCTTAAGAACTAATTTAGACAAGCTAACGAGATACTACCTCCCTATTGTGCCTGGATTTCAAGTAGAATTATTAATATTATCATCTTTCCTAACACTAGGATTAGTTCTTCTTCTTTATAAGAGAAGAATGAGAACAATTTAACCAGATTCAGTTTTTTTAACTCATCCTATTAAAATATGAAAAGAATTTGTTTTTAGAATTATTTAGATGGTTAAAAGAGTTAGATACCTTCCCAACCAGCTAATCGGGCAAAAAGATACCACGAAGCATAAGCTTTTAAGTTTGCATTTAAAGGTTGAGAGTGAGCAGAACCACACGCGTACCATTCTCCTCCATCCGGTTCTGTGTTAACGCCATTATGAGTAGATTGCCATTCTAATGCCCAATTTCCGCCGGTATAATAACAACCATCATCAACATTTTTATCAAGAAAGTAGTTATCATCTGGATCATAACTTTCAATATCAGCAAAATCGTATAAAGTTCTGTTATGCATCATACAGTGTTCTCGAATAAGTCTATTTTGTAAATTGTTAGTCCCATTTATCCCTTGCCCATCAACATGACCCGTCATAAACACAAATTTTACCTCATTCGTTGAATTTCGTCCTTTTGAACCACCAGCAGAGTATGCAGAAATTAAATACTCCATATGTAATAGGTATCTCGTGATATTATGTCCAGCTATACTACACCAAGACCACATAATTACGTTAGTTCCTGGATTATTCGGATGGTCCAAATATTCTTCTGTTGCAGCAGCCCAAGCATCATCATTAGGATTTCCGAGGTCACTTGCGCTAGTTGTCGTTAAGACACCAGCAAATCCACCATTAAAATCATAAAATTCAAGAATTGAGTCATTAGTTGCACCACCTGGGCCATATATATAAATATCATTCCCTCCCATAAAAGCATCTAAGTCAACCATGCCTGAAGTTAATTGACTCCCATGAGAAGTATGTCCATAAGCAATATTAAGGCTCTCTTTAGCCTCTTCTATCCATTCAATTGGTATACTTTTTAAATCCTCCAGATGAGCGTGATTATGGGTTATTACATAAGTTCCTGAAACAATGTGATTATTATCACCAGAATTTCCATTTTCAAAATTTACTATCCAAAAAATAGCTGGTATACTTACAACAAATATACAGATTATCACTATTATAAAAACGGTTTTTCGTCTCATTATTAATCGATTTTTAGCAAATTCAATGATATTCTTATTTTTAATACATAGCGTCTTTGTTATTAAAATTTAATCAAAATTTAACAGTTACTTTTCTTGAATTTAATCTTTATAGCTCTACTCTCATATTATTAATATTTTTTCGATTTCTTAGTTATCTCTTTTCGTTTGACGAATTCCGAAGTATATCATATTTAAATGATTGCTGATTTTGAAAATTTATTAATAATTTTTTTGGTTAAATCTTACAAAAACAACATTTTAGGCGATCCTTGATCAATTTCCATCACATAATTTTAAATTCAATTCACCAATAGCCTATTTATAGAATTTATATAAAGAAATGAAGTGAAGAAAAATAGCGTTCGAAGAAATTAGTAAAAAATTAGCTCAACTTATGAAGGAAACGGAAGAAATTGAGCTAAAAGATGTAGACCTTTTTGCCGAGTATTTAGAATTTCAAATGCTACCTGGTATTATTCAATCTGCAGCACAAGCGGTTCTTCCTGGTATTGGAAAAGCGGAATGGACCCCAACTAAATTTTCTCTTGATCTGGAATTTCCCGGACAAATTGAAACTATCGAATTCATTAGATCTAATGGTAAAAAAGCCGTTATTGGTGGAGAAAAAGTACCTCCGTTCTATAACTTCCTGGGTCTAGATAAGAGAAACCCAAACCCCCCTCTCGTTACGTACGATGTTTTCGATATGGGCTCTAAAATGATGTTACCAAAACCAATTAAGCAAGAATATGGAGAAGTCTTAGGAGATCCCGCAGAATGGGCTAAATTTGCTGTTGATAAATTTGGCGCAGAATGTATAACTTTCCACTCTTTAGAAATCGATCCTGGAATGGGTGACGCACCTGTTTCGCAATCTGTAAAATACTTAGAAGACATTTTACAAGCCGTAGATGTCCCCGTCATTATTGGTTGTTCTGGAAATAAAGAAAAAGACGTGGAGATGTTTAAAGCCACTGCGGCTGTTGCTGAAAGCGAAGTATTGATGCTCTCTGCTGCAGATAAAGCTACGTGGGAGGAAGTTATACCTTTAGCAGTAAAATACGATCACAATTGCTTACTCTGGACGAGTTTGGATTTAAATAATCAAATAAAAATGAATAAAGACGCATTAGAATTAGGCTTACCTAAAAATCGAATCGTTATGGACCCCACATGTGCTACTTTGGGCTATGGCATGGAGTATTCGTTTAGCATTTATCAAAGAATGCGTATCGCTGGATTATTGGGAGAAACTGACCTCGCATATCCAATCAGCGGTGGTACAACTAACGCGTGGGGGGCTCGTGAAGCATGGATGAGCGAGAAGCAAGCACCTCAATGGGGAATGCGACAATATAGAGGCCCAATTTGGGAAATTATTAATGCTTTAAGTTTAACTGTTGTAGGTTTAGACTTGGCCATGTGTTTTCACCCGGTTGCAGCTAGTCATGTGAAGGATATCACTAAACAGTTTTTCGCAGAAATTCCTAAACATTTGGAAGCAAAAGGTTATTACGACTGGGTTTCAGCAAGAATAAAACGCTAATAAATTATTTTTGTTTATTTTTTATTTAACGAGTTTAAGTCAGATTAAAATTGAGATTACTAACTAAATATTACTTAAGATATAAATAAACAAATTAACTTAACATTCTTACCAAATGAAAGAGAAATGTTGAATGAAAGAAATTCATGATTATAAATTATTAGAAAATCTATATCTCAACATTCTGACTTATTTTCCACATAACTTTCATAGATATTCAAATATTCCAATTATATATCCATAAGAAGAAGGAAAAGACGATATAAAAATTGAGGAATGGAAGAATTATCTTTAAATTTTATCCTAAAACTATACAGCAAGCAACATCCATTACTATAGCTATCTCAGTCATATACCGAGCAAATTCTTGATTTGTGCTATTTATAATCCAATCAGGAGATAAATTTTCACATTTAAGACGTAAATCATCCATCATCTCAATAAATACTTTTAAATCCACGAAAGATATTCTGTTATTCTTAAATTTAATAAAATTGTTTTTAACAATGGTTTCATTTTGTTGCCAGCGTTCTTCGCATATATCTTCAAAATTATCATGTTCTACTTTGAACTTGATAAGGTTAGAAACTATGTTTAATGTAGTTAAAAATAACCCGTCATCATTTTCAGACGCCTTTTTAAATATACCACTTGTTGAATTTAAAATAGGATTGGATTTTGATGTCGGAGAATGATATGGAGTTGCCCAATCAGTAATAAAATGAAAACACCAGCCGAGCCAACGAGACCAAGATTGATCACCGGAATTATAAGCTTTAGTGGCTTCATCGATATATTGGATAGACAATTCTTTTGCTTTAACAGTATGGTCAACAAGCCATTCGATTGAAGTTTTTATCGCTTTGAATAGACCTTTACCTATTTCCTCTCTGTTTAGACGATCTGGTTCTACTGATGAAAATTCGAGTATTTGTAAGTTATTGGAATCTATTGGATAAGAACCATATAATCCCACTAATCGAGCTAATCCTTTATGTGTGATTTCTTTCAAAACAAATCATTTTTTAAAAGTCTATTATGGATATAATCTATTTCATTATCATATAATCTTTATGTCATATTAATAAAATTACTATGTGAACAATTAGTAATAAGATCTAAGACTATTTCTTTGTTGTTTCTGATAATATCCAGTTTTTCATTTAAGGTTTTCACTTAAGGCTCTCCAAGACTATATACATAAGATTTAAATAATCTATTTGGTAAACTAGATTGGAATTAGTAACATGTTTAGGGGGAAATTATGATGAAAGTAGTAAATGTGTATGAAATTATCCTAACAATCGTGGGATTGTCTGCCTTATTTGCTTTTGGCTATGTGATCCTCGTTATTGCAAGTCTGTTTTTTCTCTAACCACAAATTTTTCTGATATAGGAATTCCTCGATATTTATATCTACTGACTCTCGTTGCATTTCCAGGTTTCTACATTTAGCTGATATTCAAAATAAATATCATCGTGAATTTTTCTTCTTGGATCTTTAGTTTCACTTTTTACTTTCAGTAATTCTCCGATCAATTCAAGATTTCCTTTACATTCAATTGTGTCCTTACTGTAAATTACAATCTGATGATCTTCATCTAGGTCAAAGTATTCCATAAATGGAAATTCTTTTGTACACATGGTGAGATGTTGCCAGATTGCTTTAGCTATAACTCCTTTAACTTTTACCGTTTTCCCAATGTTTTTTTCAAAAGATGAGTATTCAACTAATTCGACCATAATTGATATTACATTTAGAAAAGATGTTTTTCTAATTAATGAAAATTCAGTTTAAATAGATAATAAAAATAAGTTCAATTAAGCTTTTTCAATTTTGATGTAGTAATCTTCCCCTTTGATCTTAAATTCTAGTATAGAATCTCCATGCTTTTCGATATACCTCTTAATATTCTCCCCTGATTCTACAAAATCACCGTTTACTTCTAAAATTTCTCCAGATTCCATTTCGTTTAATTTTTTTTTAGTTCTTGCCACTGGTAATGGGCAGACTAATCCATTGCAATTCAATGTATAAGCCTTACTTATAATATAACACCCGCTTTACTTTTAACTGAACAATACATTATCGGCTTCTACGCACATGCTAACAAAACCGTTCATTGTGATTATTTCAATACCCGGAATTAGTTCCTCAGCTGCAACGCCTCTTGCTTTAGTACATACGCCACAAGCTTTAACAACTCCACCTTCTTCTATTACATCTTTAAGCCACTTTTCAAGATTGTCATAAGATGAGGGATTCTGATTTTTTTTTCCTACGAACACTCCATCTTCTACTAAGAAAATATTTATTTTATGTCCCTCTAACAGCGATGTATATGCGAACCTTAGCATTGTATAGGGTCTTTCGTAAGTATAGGCACCATCACCAATTACAATTGTAAAAGTTTTTATCTTATCGGTCATGTTGGGTCAAATTTTTAACTAATTTAAAACGATAGGTTATTTCATAGAAATTAAAAAGTATTTATTAATTTTTTCGAATTAATTTATTTACTATTTCGATAAATTATTTAACATTGTAAAGGCGTTATTTATTTGAGCAACAGAATATTTTTTAACTTATCACTAAGGAAAAGATAATAGGACGATGAATATCGAATATCTAAGAAACTTTATAAAATTAGCGAACTACAAAAGCTTCACAGAATTGGCACATGACCTTCCAATTTCCCAGAGTACTATATCTCATCAAATTTCTCAACTAGAGAAAGATTTTGGACTAACCTTGATTAACAGGAGCACAAAAAAGTTCGAAATAACAGAAGCTGGAAAAATCTTATTAAATTATTCACAAAAAATTATTGATTTATATGATTCGTGCGTTATAGATTTAGAAGAGTTTCGGAACATAAAATTTGAAGAAATCGTAATTTCGGCATCCACAACACCAGGGTCTCATATTTTACCAAGAAATATTGCAGAGTTCCGAGATAATAATCCCAATGTGAATTTCAAAATTAAAATTAATAATTCACTGAAATCTATAGAAAATATCGTCAAAAATCTAGCTGATTTCGCAGGAATCGGCAGTTTTATCAATTATCGCAAGGATGATTTTGATGTGATTAAAATTGGAGAGGACCAACTTAAATTCATATGTTCTCCTAAGCATAAATTATTAGAAATTTCTAAAGGTAAAGTTAATCTATCAGATCTCATGAAATACCCTTTTGTGTGGCGAGAAACGGGTTCAGGGATGAGAAACGCGTTTGAACACCAATTTCCCGATTATAAGAAGTTGAAAATTAAGCTAGAAATGAACGATAACGATTCTATTATTTCAACAGTAAGTGAATCAAATTATATCAGTATCATGAGTGAAATGATGGTTGATAACGCCGAAAAAGCAGGATTAATTAGAAGTTTAGAGATAAACGGTTTTCCTGAAATTGTAAAAAGAGATTTATTCTTTATCAAGTCAAGAGATAAAGAATCAAGCGAATTAAAGACTAGTTTTTGGGAATATATAAAAAAAAAATATGAAAAATATTAGAGTTAGCTCTTCTACTTTATTAGCCCTGTATTGTCAAAATTTAAAAAATAACTAATCTTCTCTTTGAGGGGATAAATGCCCTCCTTAAATAATGTGATAAGAAAGATCGCGATGAACACGATGGAACCAATTCCTGGAGCAAAATTTCCTATGGAATTGACAAAAGTTGATGAAGGATCAAAAGAAATTAGAGTAAATATTAACGATGCAACGGCTACTATTATAGAAACAAAAGAAATTACAGCTGCCGTCTTTTTGCTTATGTTTAGATGAAATGGACCGATATCTAACCGAAAATGCTTAGGTTGTACGATTATTGACAAGACGCTATGATTAATTACATTGTCCTCGTATTCGATGTAAACGTGTAAATATCGTCTCTCACTCGTCCTTTTTTCCTTTTTGGTTCTTTTCTTGTTCTTTACAGGTAGTACTGAAAAGATCATTACTGGGGGGTTGATAGCATCTTTTTTAATTTCAACCTTGCCATATAATGGGTGAACTTCAAATCCTTCTCCTTCAACTTTTAAGGTTACTATAGGGGGTTCTTTCTTCGTAGTTACAATTTTAAAGGATGTTTCAAAAACGGTTTTCCCTTCCTCATCAACGATTTTAAGCTCCTTATGGGAAAGGTAAACATAAAACAAATAACTCGATTGTTCCATCATGACAGAATAATATTGAAGTCCCATGTTTATCTCGTAAGTTGTTTCTTGAGGTTCTTCTGGAACAGGTTCTGCTGCTCGTGATGGTTTTTCTTCTTCTTCTGATTTAGGAGCTTCTCCATATCCGCCTAGGACATCTCTTGCTGCTTTTGGAGGTCCTCCACCAGGAGCAATACTAGGTCGGGAAGGAGATGCAGGAGTTGAACTAAGCGATTTACTTGAAGCCTCTTCTGGAGCATCGTCGAATTTGCTAGCTTCCTCCATAAACATGTCTTCATCAATAGACTCTTCGTCCGCAGCATATTTCATTGCTTTAGGTTGCGGTCTTTCCTCTTTTCTTTTAGCTTTCGGAGCATCGGAACTATGTCTCTTTTTCTCTTTGACATCAAAAGCTTTTCCTGATTTTTTGCGTGAATCTTTATCTTTCGCAATCTCAGAGAGTATCGTAGATTCCTCAGATACCTTTATAATTTCTTTTTCTTTAGCCTTTTCCTTTTTGTCTTCTTTCATTTTTTTAGAAATTAGTTTGAGGTTTTGAAGTTTGGTCTTCTCAAGGATAGGTGTGAGGGTGACGAAGTCTACAATTGAAATATTCGTTCGATTTAATTGAGGATCTCCAAGTGAATTGTGTATATCATCTAAAATCTTACCTATCTTAGCATTCTTTTTATAATTTCCAATAAAGATAAAATCAAAAATATATACGGAAAGAATTTGAGTTTTCTTATCATAAAAAATTTTATTTGTTTCAATTTTAAGTTCTTTAATTGCTTGTAAAGTTTCCATATTTTTCCCTACTATACTTATTATTCCTTGTTATTTATTTACGAATTTAAATCTCTTAAATAAGCTTTAAATTCTAATATGTACTTTTTAATATCTTTTATTTTTTCTATTTTTAAATCTTTTCCTATAATTTTTTCAATTGCATCGTTCATCAATTGTAGATCTTTATAAGCCTTAAAATTATCGTAGGAAGTAGATTCGAAGTTGGATTGCCAAGGCTTTAATTTTGGTCTGGATTCTATTCCTCTTAACTCCCATCTAATTTCGTTTTTAAAAACTTTCGTTAGCGGCTTTATGCTAAATTCATCCCACTTTTGAATAATCCAAGGAGCATAGCTGTGAAGTTTGTCATAATCTAACTCCAAATCGTCTTTCCATTCAAATTGATGGTCCCAATTTGCAGTAGCGATTATATTATTGTTAATAGTTTTTTCAATTGGGAAGAATCTCCAAGAATTTCTGTTGATTTTCTCACTTTTAAAAGGAACACCTTCTGCGTATTGAAAATAATACCCTATTACCTTAAAATGCTTAGTATTTATTGCACTTAAACTCAAGTAGACCTCGATTTGAGTAATATCTATTTTACTTTTAAAGATTTCTTCTTGAAATAATTTATATAGCACATTTTTTGCTTGGTTTGGATGACATTTTCCAGAAAAAACGGGATAATAGGTGAAACAGTAAAAAACATTAGTTCCTTGAGTTTCTCCTCTGTAAACTTCTACCCAATTTTCCAAAGGCTTGATTAAAACATGAGAACGTAGGTAAATTAAAATTAATACAATATCCACAATAGCAGCGATAATAATTACTGTAATAAAAAGAACCAGGAATACCTGTGCCACTCTAAAGATTATTGATAGCGATACAAAAATGAACAAACCACCCGTAAGAAAAAAAAAAGCTATTAGAGAATTCAACGCTTCGTGTTCTTTATCCTTCTTTGAGTAAAGTAAACTAGGTGAGCTGTCAACAATTATTTTCTTACTATATTCATCAATGAAATCTTGAAATTTTACCTTTTTCCAATCTGAATCTGACATTCTATTGAGAAAAAAACTTCAATTTAATAGATTTAATTTAATCTCAATAAGGGGTACATATTTTTAATATTTTAGTAGGTTATTAAGGTCATATTTTAATTGCTTTATCTTAAATTCAAGCAATAGGAAAATTAAAAAATTGAAGCTCTTTGAAATTTTTAATTAATATAGTTCATTAATTCTCTTGAGCTATTTATGGTTGATTTTGAAGATTTTCTTAACTATCTCAAGTCTCAAGATTTTTATTGCGGTCAAATATCTCATATCGAACATTTTCCAGAATTAAAACCTCGATTTGAAAATCTGGATAAACCTTTAAGAAAAAGGCTAGAAAGATGGTTAGACAATAAGGATATTCGATTATGGAGACATCAAGCTGAAGCAATAAATTCTATCAGGCAAGGAAACAACACTGTAATCGTTACATCGACGGCTTCAGGAAAATCTTTGTGTTACAATTTACCAGTATTGGATACATTATTAAATGACGAGAAAACTACTGCTTTATATCTTTTTCCGACTAAAGCATTAGCCCGAGACCAATTCTTTCAACTAAAAGAAATTCTAGTTGATACGAATATTAAAATAAATAGGATTGGAGTTTACGACGGCGATACTAACCCAAATGAAAAGAAATATATCTTAAATAATGCAAATATAATAATAACTAATCCATATGGATTGCATTTCTATTTACCTTGGTTAAAACAAAAATGGCGTAGGGTATGTAGTAACCTAAAATATATTGTATTGGATGAAATTCACATCTATCGGGGAGTTTTCGGCTCTAATTTTGCTTTATTATTAAGGCGATTGAAGAGAATACTTGATCTATTTGATGTTAAACCAGTTTGGATTTTATCAAGTGCTACTATAAGTAATGCGAAACAATTCTGCGAAAAACTTATTGGCGAAGATTTTGTGGTTATAGATAAAGACGATTCTCCCTCTGGGGCAAAAAAGGTAATTTTATGGGATTTACCATACGATAAAGTTTCGGGTAAGTATAGGTCCGCTCATCAAGAAACAAAAAACTTGTTTGTTTCACACCTAAAATATAAAAAAGGTATCCAAACTTTAACCTTTACCCTTTCGAGAAAAATGGCTGAGCTTCAGGCTATTTGGACAAGAAAAGCTTTACCAACATTAAAAGATAAAATTTATAGCTACAGAGCCGGTATTAGTAAGAGTAAAAGGAGAGAAATAGAAGAAAAATTTAAGAGAAAAGAAATTCTAGGAATTAGCTCCACAAACGCTCTAGAACTAGGAATTGATATAGGTTCCTTAGATGCTACTATTAGCTCTGGGTTTCCAGGAACTATCGCTAGCTTTAAACAGCAAATAGGGCGTTCAGGAAGAGGTTCAGATTTATCAATTTCGACATATATCCCTATGCAAAACCCACTAGATTTATTTTATATTCATAATCATGAACAACTGTTCGGAACTATTCAAGAAGAAATTCTAATAACATTGAAAAACAAATATATCTTAAAAAATCACTTATGTTGCGCAGCTAAGGAGATACCAATAAGTAAAGATGAATATGCGAAGTTCGGAATAGAGGAAAAAAAGTTGTTTGACGATTGCATTGAAGAATTAATCTCTGATTCTTTATTAATGATAAGAACTGACAAGTATTATTGGAAAGGAGAATTTTTTCCAAACGAGAAGTATGGATTAAACGCGCTTTCTTCTAAGAGCTATAAAGTAATTCTTACAGTAAATAATAGACAAGAACTCCTGACAGTCGAGGACGAAAGCTATGTTTTTCGGGATTTACATCCTGGAGCAGTTTATCTTTATGAAGCTGAAACTTATGTAGTGCAAGATTTGGACTTAGATGAAAAAGTCGTTTACTTATTACGATCTGATGTTGAATTTTATACTCAATCGCTTAAACACACGGATATAACTCCACTTGAAATACAATTACAAGATAATACGGGACAGAAGAATTTGATCGAGAAATTCTTTGGAAGAGTAAAAGTTGAGCACGAGTACTATTCTTACAAAGTCATAGATACGGTGTCTCAAGAAACTTTATCTCGTCATCCATTAGATAACATTCCTATTATCGAGTTTGAAACTCAAGCTGTTTGGTTTGGAATTCCGTTTGAATACCAAAAAGAGCTAGAATTGAAAGGATTCAATCTAGGGGGGTCCATTCACGCTGTTGAACACGCAATGATCGCAATGGCCCCAGCATTAGCTCAAATATCAAGATGGGATTTAGGTGGAGTCTCTATCGATTTCGATCCCGTTAAGCAGCAACCCGTTATTTATGTTTACGACGCATATAGGGGAGGTATAGGAATCTCTGAACAATTATATCTTCATCTAATAGATCTACTCCGTTTAGCTTTGAAATTAGTTGAAACCTGTAGTTGTAAAACTGAAAATGGATGTCCAGCATGCATTATGAGTCCAAAATGTGGTAATAATAACGATCCTTTGGATAAGGATGGCGCCCTTTTTCTCTTAAGAAAACTCCTTAATATATAAGTGAAAAGAATACCAATTAATTATTTTATTCATTACAGTCTATCCAATCCTAACTGTTTAAGCTTATTTTTACTTGGTTTTCCCGTATTAAATTCCCAGTTGCGATATTTGTAAAAGTGATTCTTAAGTTTATCAAAATCTGGAGTCCTTCCCGCAGAACCACCGCTATTAAAAGGTCTAGTTAAAATTCTAGGTAACCTATCATCTTTAGGAGTTAAGCCCATTTTAATATTAAATAATCGTTTTATATTTGCTATTCTTTCTCCGAATAATTTGACTTCCTCAAGACCAAATTTGATTCCTACAGCGTTTTGTATTAACTCGGCATTGTGAGATGGTAGTGGATTACAGAAAGAACACATGATCATTGAACTATATAACGCTCTATAATCCATAATTAAAGAACATACTTCCGCCATTTCTTCGTTATCAAGATATTTATCAATAATTTTAATGCCAATTTCTTCTAATGGAACCCCATTTAATACATAGTAGGCATCTAATAAGTTGTGGGATGGACCCTTTAATCCAATGCCATAAGATAGTGCCGTACCATAATTAGAGCGGGGATCGTGATATGTAACTTCTAAACCATTAACTGTAGCAATCTCTTCTTGCGAAATATTAAACTTTTTAGCTAGAACATTCGATCCTTCTGCTAATACTTTGCCAATTCCTTCCTTGAACACAATTTTTTCTAATAATTCTTCAACAACTTCAATATTTCCCCATTCAGGTTTTAACCCGTCAATATCATCCGTTGTTATATTTCCTTGCTCGAAATGGTGTGTCAAACAAGATATAATAGCTCCGGAACTTATCGTATCAATTCCGTAGTCGAAACACTTTTTATTGATGTAAACAATCCATTCCAGGTTGTCGTTTAAAAGTATTGCTCCGTAAGATACAAGAGTTTCATATTCTGGACCTTCCATCTCGTCTGTTTTATACAAACCTTCTTTAATAGCAACCCTTCTACCACAGCCAATAACACAAGAGTGGCAAAATCGATTTTTAACTAAAATTGTTTCTGCCATCGTTGCTCCAGATATTTTGCCAGCACCTTCCCATTCAGGTTGAGAAAAATACTTAATTGGTAGTTCACCAGTCATATTATACATATCCATCGCACCAGATGTTCCTAATTCTCTCAATATCTGTGAGGCAAAGGACGATTTTACATGGTCTCTTGCTTTTATTATTGCCTTTCGTAATTCCTCTTGATTTGATACATCCAATTTAATTTTTGTTCCTTTAACAATTATAGCCTTTAGTTTTTTTGAACCAAAAATAGCTCCCATTCCAGTTCTCCCAGCAGCCCTTTCTTCGGAAACAATATTAGCATATTTTACGAGATTTTCACCCGCTTGACCGATACAGGCAACTTTAGCTTTTTCGTCTCCAAAAAGTTCTTTTAATTTTTCAGTAGTATAAAATGTCCCTCTTCCCCATAAAAAATTAGCGATTTTGAGTTGAACATCATCATCTTTAATTTCTAGATAAACTGGTTCATCTGATGCTCCAGATATTATAATTCCGTCATATCCTGCTTTTTTTAACTCTGCACCAAACCAACTCCCGCAATTGGATTCTCCCCAAATACCTGTGTATGGTGATTTTGAACAGACGACCCATCTTCCAGTATTTGGCGCAAAAGTTCCATTTAAAGGACCAGTCATTATCATAATAATATTTTCTGGAGACAGTGGGTTTGTTTCTCTGCTTAATTTATCGTATAAATAACGACAAGCGTAACCGGACCCACCCAAAAAGTGTTTTGCTATGTTCTCTACAATGGGAGCAACTGAAATGTGTTTAGTTGTTAAGTTTATGTTTAATAATTGACCTCTAAAACCTCCTAAAATAATAACTCACCTCAAGGAAAATAAAATTTATAATTTAGATACTAACACGCAATTTTAGTTTATCTTTTTTATCCTTTAACTTTATAATTGTAAAAAAAAAAAGATATACCAAAATCTCTAAAAATCCCTCAATTATCTATCAGAATTCCTTTAGTATTACTTTTATAAAACATTAATACAATTTTTTTTAAAGAGAAAAAATATTATATTAAACATGAAGAAAGAACTTAATTTAAACTGGACCGACCTTGTATCTCCTACGATGTCGCCTGATGAGTACCTAAGAGAATTCGGAGACAAAATAAAGTACAACTATAAAGTTTACGAACCAAAAGCAGATATATTAAATGAGATAAAAAGTTTTTTAAAAAGTAAGAATGAACAGTTAAAAATAATGGCCTTAGGCGCTGATTGGTGTCCAGATTGCTACAAAA
>DATKTW010000037.1:0-13303 GCA_035530895.1 Candidatus Nanopelagicaceae bacterium | reverse complement strand
CGCTAAAAATTTTACTTTTGATTATTCTGATACACTAACATCAAGTATTATACAAAATGCTGATGAAAAGAACTACTTCTGGCAAAAATTGTATGCAAATGGAAGTATTATTCCTGGTGAGGCGGATTCTGGGAATTTAATTGAATCTCTATCACATCTCTATATATTAGATCTCAATACGGAAACAATGACATGTGGAGAATATTTTGTATATATTACTATTGAAAAGAAGAATTTTGAACTTAGAACTTCAATAATCTCTTTATCCATTCAGGAGCGTCCTACTTCTCTCAATGCAACTGAACCTATCCCCGCTTCAATTATTATTGAACAAGGAGACACATCAAACTTTACTTTCTCCTATATTGATACTCTCACGGGTAATCCAATAACAGATTTGGATAAGAAAACTTATAACTATACTGGCGATGCTACTGGTCAAGGAATAATGGATTATGATCCATTAAATGAAGTATATTATATGTTAGGGTTTAATACTGCAATTTTGACAAATGGAACTTATATAATAACTGTACATTTTGAAAAGGAAAACTACACATCACAAATAGATGATTTTATTCTCATAATAGATTATATTATTACAGATTATAGCTCGTTTTTACATATAATGTCAGTAAATCCCTCTAATTTTACCACTGAAATCTATTGGAGAGATAATGTTTCAATTCTTTTTAATTATACCACACAATATCAATCCAATCCAGAAGTATTAGATGACCCAGATACATTATATCTACAATTCCGAGACGAATCTTTTAACCTAATAAGTACGCCCATAAATTTACTTAATTTCAATATTTCGTTATATGGTGAATATTATTATACTTTCAATTCCTCTCAATTTTCTTTCATTGGCGGACAATCATATTATATGAACATTTATGCTGGGAAAACAGGTTATACTCCCCCAATATCGCTTTCAATTCTTTTCAAAGTATTAGCAGTTACGACAGATTTCACTATATGTAATTCATCAGGTATCGAATTCCCTTCATATACGATTTCAGAATATTGGAATACGACGTTAGGAATTACGCTTTATTACACCGAATCGGTCTCAAGTGCTCCTATTACTGACGCATATGTTACTTTTAGCTGGTTCTATGGGTCTGGACAAGTATTGCCAGATGTAACGAAAGGTGCTGGATATTACTCGTTCTTGTTTAACACAGGAAACGCTTCAGAAGTTGGTGCCTATACCATCACTTTCTTAGCTATAAAACAAAATTATTCAAATGGAATTCCAGTTTCGAGCTTCATAATTAATGTCATTAATAGACCAACTATGCTAGATACGAGTGCGACTGTATTGTACGTCAGCCAAAAGATATACGTACAAGAAGCGTATAACTTCACTTTTGAATATATAGACTTTTTGACTTCGAATCTTATCGAAAATGCTGACGAAATGAGTTTTGTTTTACAAAAACTCGACGCTGATGGAGTGCCAATTCCTGGAATATCGTTTTCAGGAACTTTAATTGAGACGATCAACCATAGATATGTTCTGGATCTTAATACAGAAACGCTTACTTACGGAGAATATTCAATTGTTGTTACGCTTAACAAAGATAATTACGAATTCAGAGTATCCATAGTTTCTTTGACTATAAACAAAAGAGTATTTACAGAAGTATTATCAATATCTACTTTAACGGAGATTGCTTCGGGCGGAGCCTTACAGTTTCAGGTCACTCTTACTGACCCTAATAACAACTCTGTTCCGGTTATCGGTGCTACGCTTTACTTTACCATACAAGGTACGAGACATGACCTCACAGATAATGGAGATGGCACTTATTCGCTAAATATTGCTTCTATAGCAGATCCGTTCTTTTTACCAGAGCCTTATCGTGGAATTTTGAAGATCGAGAAAGCTAATTTTACGACCATTGAAATTTCAATTACGGTAAATGTTAAAATGACTGAGATTTTCCCTGGATTTCCAATGTTTTACTTTCTGATGATCGTTGGCGCTATTATTGCAGTTGTAGGAAGTCTGGTTGCTTATAGAACGATTCAACAAGCGAGAATTCCTACTTTTGTTAAAAAAGTAAGACAAATGAGCAAGAGTATAAAAGGAAAGAAATCTATTTCGGACTCGCTTTTATATCCATCGAAAGAGGAATATATCGTTAAACTGTTAGGAGAGAGATGGGAAGTGCTTGGTTTATCTTTGGACGAAATTTTAGGACTTGATGCAATAAAAAAAAAGAAATTACCAGAAACAATTGATTTAAAAGGAGGTAACGTGTAAATATGCCAGTCGGATTAGTAGTAATGAGATGGGACGAGAGAGTTGGTACGGAAATCTTAGCAAAATATCCCGAAGAGATCGTAATCACAGATAAAACGCTTATGCAAGTATACAGTACACACGAGTATAGTGGAGAGTCGGGGATGATAAGTCTAATGGTAGGGTCGTTAAACATTGCATCCTACTACACAGGACCCGAGAAAGGGTATTATATCCTCATGCTTTTAAACCTTGATGACGACCCTGACGCGTACGAAGGTGGATTAGCTGACGCTTCAAGAATAATCTTACAAAATCTTGAGGATGACGCTTATCTAAGTATGATTCCATCGCTATTTAGAAGATTATCTGTGTATCCTACGTTGAATAGCGAACAACAATTAGCAATGACGTACCAAGACGAAATAAAAAGGATGATAATCAATCGCTTACGAGACGAGGGCACAGTTTCGAAATCTGAACTAATGGTATGGTTAAAAGACAGATACAAACAAGGTTTTGTCGATTTAGAAAGCGTCCTGATAGAATTGATTAAGAGGGAATTAATAAAAGAAACGTCAGTTAAAGGAATGCCCTCAGAATTAATTTTTCTAACTAACGACGTTTTAATGCTACGAGTTCCCCCAGTTCAACTGCTCAAGGATCCTGCTGATAGAGGGTTGCCTTCGCAATTAGCGTCGGATTATAGGACTGAAACTAAAAAGTTCTTTCAAAACTATAGACCATCAGATCAGGATAACCTCAGAGTGATTGAAATCATTATCAATCCTCAAGTTTACGAAACGCTGCGTTTATTGCGAACTGCCATCGTCACCAAAAACGATCTTGAGAAGCTGAAAAAGAAGGGTGTCGATGATATAGACGATGTGTTGAAAATGTTATGGGAGTGTCAGATGATTCAGGTGTTCCAGGACGATAAAAACAACGAATACTACGCATTGCTATCGGATTTTTACATCGATAAGGTATTTCCTAAGTATTTACTTAATATTATCAAAGCTGAATACGAGAAGAAATCGAAAGCCGATCAAGTATTATTAGAATACTTAACCGTGCTAGAGAATTCTTATTTAAACTTAAAAGCTGCTGTTAAGGCTGAAGATTAAATTTATTTATTTTTTTTTTTCTCTAATTTTTATTTTATTTTTTTTGTCATATAACTGACAACAATTAAATTTTTCAATATCATAACGTTATTTTTCTTCGATGTAATATGGCACCAGAAGAAGAATATTATGAAAGTTGTAAACAATACTTAGACGTCCCAGAAGCGATTGGATTAGATGGTATCGACTTGGAGAAGTATATCATTGCCTCATACATTATCAAAAGGCCTCGTGGAATGAATGTAAACTATTTATCTAGGTTTGCTGCTATTGAGCAATCAACTGGAACCTGGGTAAGAGTGCCTGCAGAAACGGCGGAGGTTCGGAAGGAGCATGTCGCCAGAGTGCTTGGCGTGTACGAGCTTCCACACTATGAGTATGTGCTTCCATCAAAGACAGACCACCCTGACAGACTTTATTTCGTTCAAATTGGTTTCCCTATCTCAAATATAAAGGGAGATGGTATTCCAATGCTTCTTACATCTGTTATAGGGAACATCAGTATAACTCATGGGTTAAAATTAGTGGATGTAGCATTTCCTAAAGCATATTTAGAAGACTTTAAAGGTCCAAAATTCGGAATAGATGGACTGAGAAAGCTTCTAAAAGTACCCGAACGCCCTTTGCTAAATAATATGGTGAAACCTTGTACCGGCCACACTTGTGATGTTGCAGCAGATTTAGTTTATCAAGCTGCCGTTGGAGGGTGCGATGTCGTAAAAGACGATGAACTTATCGGGAATCCAGCTTTCAATACACTCGAAGATAGAATAACTTCTGTTATGGAAGCAGTCGACAGAGCAGACTCTGAAAAAGGAGAAAAAACGCTTTATACCATAAATATTACAAGCAAGTTTCCAGAGATGTTCGAAAATGCCGATAAGATGATTGAATTAGGTGCAAACGCCTTAATGATCAACTATCTCACAGCAGGATTTGAAGCTTTAAGAGCTGTTGCCGAGGATCCTTCTATAAAGGTTCCAATTTTGGGTCACATGGATTTTGCTGGGGCTTATTTTGGGGGAGAATGGACAGGTTTAACGAGTATGATAACTCTCGGAAAGTTCCCAAGGATGTGTGGAGCGGATACAGTCGTAATTCCAGCCCCTTATGGAAAAGCAGAAATATTGGATGAGCGTTACGAACAAAACTTAAAAGTACTGAGATACCCCTTCCAACACATAAAACCTACTTTACCTATGCCTAGCGGAGGCATTACGCAAGGTATGGTTGAAAAAACTATGAAAGAAGCCGGAAAGGATATTCTTATAGGGAGTGGTGGAGGAATTCATAGTCATCCAGATGGACCAACTGCGGGCGCGAAAGCATTTAGACAGGCTATTGATGCAGTAATGAATGGCATCGAAGTTAAAAAGTATGCTAAAGACCATAAAGAATTAGGTAAAGCTCTTGGAGTATGGGGTACGGGAAAAACTGCTCTAATTGAATAAATTTTTATTTTTTTATTTTTTTTTTCTTAAAGCGATTTATTGGATATATCTATTTAACAGAACTCTACAATCGGGGTTAAAATTTTCATTTTTAACATTTTTACTTATATCATTCCCACAAAGATCTATAAACTGTAGATTTGAGAGCTGATTAATATACTCCAGATTTTTTTGGTCACTAATTTGATTATTAGGTAAAACTAAATGTGTTAGATTTTTTAGTTCAGTTATTCCCTCTAAATCTCCAATTTGATTATTTGATAGGTCTAATGTTTTTAAATGCTTTAAATTGCTTAATCCTGTTATTTGAGATAGGTTACGAAGGTTATTTTTCCATTCCCATGGCGTTCCTTTTACTTCAAATTCAAGATAATCGGATAGATCTAATTTCTCAATTAATAATGTTTTTTCATCTAATTCGAAATAAACATTAGGAATTTCTTCAATCATGTCTTTAATAGTTAAAAAATTTATGAGAATTGCTGCTAGTTGTTTGTGAGATAATTTGTCAATTGGATTTCTCTTGAAATAAGATTTTAGCGCTTTACGATATTTTTTATTCCCATAACCTTTGTCAATATTAAGATATTTTATATCTCTAATTTTTTTTATTTGTTCAATTAAAATAGACTTTGCCTCGCTTGTGTGTATCTTAACTAGTGAATTTACTACTGTTATTAAGGAATAATAGGAAGTTTCGTGTTGGATAACCCATTGAAATACAGGAAGACTGATTTCAAGAAAATTAGTATTTATATATTTTGCCGCGGCATTTCTTATAACTTCACTTGAGTCTGAAAGAAGTAAGTTTTCAAAAAACTCATACAAAGTTTTTGTTTTTATTTTTAAGGTATTAAGAATAGTAATGGCTTCCATTCTAAATTTTTCTTCGTCGTAATTCTCAATTATGGAGGTCAACAGTTTTATTGCTGTAGATTTATCTATGCGTTTGTTATTATAATCTTCTAGTATGATATGAGGATTTACGTTCATGATGAGTTTAATTCGAAATAATTAACTTTACATTTAGATGAATTAAAAATTCTTAATTCAAAAATAAAATAGTTAAGTAAATTTACGTCCTATTACATTTTTCATTAATTCTTTGATTTGAGATTTTAATTTATTAAAAGGTCTCAAATTACCTAAAAATGGTGTATTTATACCGTTATTCATAATTGGCTCTAATTGAGCTTCTATTATTTTAATTTTCTGCATATTTCCTTCACTCAAGCATGAAAGGAAATAATCGTTTCCGTATTTTTTAAACGTTAAAAAACGATAATTCTGAAAACCTAATTTTACTGCTATCCATCGAGGGTAAGCACCAGTGTTTCCTAGCGTGTTTGCTGCTATTGCTTCTATTTTTGCAGTTAGCAATGATTCTTTCATTTCATTTTCTTCCACTGGATCTTCAAATTCACCGGGAACTTTTACATTCAATATATCCTCATCATCAAGCAAGAGTGAAATGACACCAATCGACATCGATGACAATCCAACATAATCTAATCTAAGCCAATCCTCCACATATGGGATTTCTTGATCTGAAAATACCTCTTGTAATTGCATATATTCTTTCAAAATAAAGATTAATTTACCTTTAAATTTATTTGCGATATCATACTTCTCAAATTTACTTAAGCTATTAACATCTTTATCTCGTATTAAATCTGAAAAATGTTTAGCCATTTGTTCAAGAACCCATTTTCCTTTTTTATCGGGGAATTTACCAAAGATGACGTAAATAATCTTGTTCTTCTCAAAGAATTGGCATTTTTCTTCTTCCTCATTTTCAGATTTAAGGAGCATTTTATCGAGATCTCCACCTAATATACTAGTAGCTATGTAATCTAAATTATTTGTTAATTCCAAAAAATAGAGCCATTTCTTATTGCTGGCAAACAATTGAGTTCTATCTACCGATGTTATTCCACAAAACTTAAGATATTCATTATCTCCCTCTAAATTAATAACATCTCCGTCCAATGAAATATCCTTGACTTTTTCTTTTTTTCTCACACCTGGTAATTTTTTTGCTACCGTTTCCTTTTTAGGTACGAATTCTTGAGGAGTAGTCTTTTTAAATTCCTCATCCAATGAATCATTATATTTGAAGATATTAGCTAAGAATTTTCCACATCTAGGGCAAAGTTGGTCTTTTGGAAAGGGTTTTACAATTTTATAATTGCAGTATTCACATGTGATACTATCGCCCCTTGGATTAAAAAAAAGATTTGAAATTCAAAACCAACTCGAGAAGAATTATAATTTCTTATGGATAATTAAATCTAATAAATAATTATTGCTTGAAATAAATAAAAAATTTTGTGTATAAATGAAATCATAAATATTTTTCAGCAATAGAAGCAAAAGCTTCTAGGAATTTAGAATTTTCTTCTTCTGTTCCAACAGTGATTCTAATATAATTGTAAAGACCAGGCTTACTGAAATGTTTTACTAAAAATTTGATATCTTTTAAATCCCATAGGAATTTTAAGGTTTTTGATTTGTCATCAAATTTGACAAATATAAAATTCGCATCTGACGGTAACACGCTAATTCCAGAATAATTATTCAAATTTTCTGATAACCTATTTCTTTCTGCTAATATTTTTTTATTCTGTTCGTAAACTTTATTCTTGTGTTTAATACAAGAAAGTGCAGCTATTTGCGCAATTTGGTTAGTGTTAAATGGTAGTTTAACTCTATTCATCTCTTTAATTATTTCAGCATCAGCTAACGCATAACCAATCCTCAGCGAAGCAAGAGAAAAAGTTTTTGAGAAACTCCGGCAAACAACTAAGTTTTTGACATCTTTCAATAATGACAGACATGTATAATCAGAAAAATCGGCATATGCTTCATCTACTACAACAATTCCAGGAAAATTATAACATATTTTCAGGATCGTATCGTTATCATATGATTTCCCATTAGGATCGTTTGGAGAATTAATAAACAATAGTTTTCCTTTTTGCTCATAAACGCTTTCAGGAATACTGAAATCTTCGTTTAATTTTACCTCATTTATTTTAGCGTTATAAAGATTAGCTAAAACATAATATAAACTAAAAGTAGGGTAAAGTATGACAACTTCATCTCCAGGATCCACAAATACTTTGAAAATTACGTCTAAAACATCGTCTGAACCATTTCCTACGAAAACTGTGTTTCTATTAGTTAAAGTATCTTTATCTCTTAATAATTGGTTGAGAATCGCTTTACGAACCTCAAGTGCACTTGAATCGGGATATTTTCTTAGGATATTTTTATCTTTTAGTGCTGATTTTATATCCAATAGTATTTCTTCTATTGGTGGATATGCATTTTCATTAACATTTAATTTTACCCAATCTTCTCCTTCGGGTTGTTCAACTGGTTCAAAAGCTTTGTACTTGGTTAAGTTTTCTCTAAATAATTTTTCTAATTCCATGCTAAATCCCGATTTTTTAAGTATAGATTAAATGCCAGTAAAATCTTAATTCTTTAATATTTTAAGTAACATATCGTTTACATTTATTTTTTTTCTTTATCCTTAGTTTTTTCAAGCGTTAAAAAAAGATGAAAAACTCAATTTTTAAATGTATGAAACCTATTAATTTTATAATATTATTTAAAGAAGTTTGATTTAAGATGGATTTCGCTATAATGTTCAAAGTCTTGGAAGGGGGCGTAAGCGAACCAATTAAGTGGTCAAAAGACCATTTAACACCAGAAAGTAACATTATTATTTTAGATGAAGGATCATCTTCAGTTTTTTTGTGGTATGGAGCTAAACAAGGTTTAGTTTCTAGACGAACTGCCCTTCGACAAGCAGAATCACTTAAAGGCCACGGGTTTTCTGTAGGAAAAAGTATTGTGGGAAGAGATATAAAGGATTTAAAAGAAATCGATGAAAGAAAGATCGGTAGAGTTCCAGAAAACGATGAACTAAATGATGAATTACAAACTCTCCTTAATAGAGGATTCAAATACTTGGATGACTATACTGTTACTTTTGATTTAGATGGAAGTATACCTTCAGCAGTTAAACTTGCATCTAAACCCGTTTTAACGGAAGCACCAATACCGGAGAGGGTAACTAGACCAGTAGATAAACCAAAACCCGTAGCGATTAAAACCCAACCAGTACAAGAAGAAATAAAACGCGCCTCGGAATATGACACTGAGCCTGATCTTCCTAAAGAGACTACCCCTATTAGAAGCCAAACAATTGTGGATACTCCAATGTCTACCCTAGAGCATGATATGGCACCAGAACCTGAATTAGACCTTTCAATACAAGCTAAAATAGGATTTGTTATGATTGGCGTTTTAAGTCACTACGATGATATTTGGATTTCAAAAAAAGGAGATGGCAGTTATTCTGTCGAACATATGGATGGAAAAGTATGTGAGTTTTCTATTTCTGAAGGAAAGATAAAATTCTCTAGTGACTCATTTAAAGGTATATCAACTAATATAAAAACCGAAATTCAGAAAAAATTTGTAGAACTCTCAAAATTATTATAGATTTTTTCCCTATTTTTTTTTTAATATTGGAGTTTAAATTTTAAGCCTTTTTCTAACATAATAAGCATTTCGAAAGTGACATAATCTTAATTTTAAATAAAATAGTAGAGTGATATTATGAGATTTGAAGCTTTAGCAATCCTTTTTTCAGAACTCGAGGCTACTACGAAAAGGCTTGAAATGACGGATATACTATCTTCATTTTTTGAAAACATAAAAAAAAGTAATGATTTCAAGGATCTTGATAAGATCATTTATTTGTTGCAAGGACAATTAGTTTCAAACATTAAGCAATTTCCAAAAATTGGAATTGCGGAAAATACGATAATTGAAGCATTAAATATACATTCTACCATTAAAAAAGAAAAAATAAAGGAAATTTTAAGAAAAACAGGAGATATTGGAGCTACAGCAGAATTTATACTCAATAAAAAGAATGGACAAAAATATATGCTTAATTATATAAGTTATTTTAGTAAAACTGAATCATCACTAGAAATATCAGAATTATATAATGCGATGCAAAAAATAGCATATAGTGAAGGGACAGGTTCACATGACACAAAAATTGGGATTTTACGAGAGCTAATGAGTAAAACTTCACCCTTAGAAACTAAATACTTATTGCGTATAATTACATCAACTCTTAGAGTTGGTGTTTCTACGATGACAATCATAGATGGTTTAGCATTAGGATTTACAGGAGAGAGAAAAAATAGAGATTCTGTTGAGAAAGCTTTTAACTTACATCCTGATTTAGGAGATATTACTATAATTTTAGCAGAAAATGGAATATCTGCTGTTGAGAAGATAGATATAGAGTACGGAGTTCCAATAAGAATGATGTTAGCATCAAGAGTTCCTTATGGAGAAATTATTGAAAAACTTGGAAGTCCTCTTACTGTGGAATATAAACTTGATGGTGAAAGGCTACAAATTCATAAAGAACATGAAAATGTAAAGTTATTTTCTCGGAGACTGTTGAATATTTCTGAACAAT
This sequence comes from Candidatus Nanopelagicaceae bacterium, assembly GCA_035530895.1. GTDB lineage: Archaea > Asgardarchaeota > Lokiarchaeia > Sigyniarchaeales > SOKP01 > SOKP01. The sequence goes on along the minus strand of DATKTW010000037.1, from coordinate 2,953 downwards.
ACCCAGATGTGTGTCGGGTTATTAATGAAAATATTAGTGCAAATAATGTTATTATGGAAGGTGAAGTCGTAGCAATGGATCCCTTTTATGAAAAAATGCTTCCATTTCAAGTATTAAGCAAACGGCGTCGCAAACATGACATCGATGATATTATGAAGGAGGTACCTGTGTGTTTATTTTTATTTGACATATTAAAATGCGAAAACGAATCGTATTTAAGTAAATCTTTCCTAATTCGTAGAAAAAAATTAGGAGAAATCGTCACTGAAAGAGATGAATTACGCTTGGTAAAATCGAAAACTATTAAAAATACAGAAGAAATGCTAGATTTTTTCAATGAAGCTCGAAGGGAAGGAAACGAAGGTATTATGGCAAAGTCTATTAAGGATAACTCTGTATATCAGGCTGGAAATCGCGGTTTTTTATGGATTAAATTAAAAGGATTAGAAGGGGGTAAATTAAAAGACTCTGTGGATGTTGTATTAGTAGGTGCTTTCCATGGTAAGGGTCGGAGGACTGGCTCTTATGGAACTTACATTGGAGCGGTGTATGATCCAATAAGTGGGAAGTTTATAGCTTTTACTAGGTTTTTTTCCGGATTGACAGATGAATTATCAGAATCGTTAACAAAAGATATTGAAAAATATATAGCGAAAAAAAAGCCGAATAATGTTATTTGTGAAGATAAACCAGATGTTTGGCTTGAACCGGAAGTAGTGATTGAAATTATAGGAGACGAAATAACGATTTCTGAGAAATTTCTAACTTTAGGATATTCTATGCGATTTCCAGTTTTCCAAAAATTCAGGCCTGAAAAAGGTCCAGAAGATATCACTACTGTTAATGAAATTGATGAACTTTATAAATCACAATAACGTTGTGATTTATGTAATTATAAATGGATTCTGACGCCTCTATTTTCCATTTTCTTTAAAAAAGGAGGAATTATTTCAAAATTATTTTCACTTAAATATAATTCTTCTAGATTTTCGAGAGATTGAAGAGTTTCCGGAATTCTTTTTAACTTATTTCTCGAAATATTTAAAATCTTTAAATTTTTCAACTTTCCTATGCTTTCTGGAATAAATTCTAACTTATTATCGCATAAGTTCAATATTTCTAAAGAAGCAAGGGAATCTATTGACGACGATACTGCGGTTAACTCATTTCTTTCTAGATCTAACAATTTGAGTGACACTAATTCAGTTATTGGTTTTGATAATGTTGTTAATAAATTCCAACTTAAGTTGAGTTTTTTTAAAGATTTTAAGGATGGGAACGATACTGGTAGATTAGTCAATTTATTATCATGAAGATTGAGCTCTTCAAGATTTTTAAGATTTCCAAATTCTCCTGGTAAAAAATTGAGTTGATTTAACCTTAAATTCAATATTATCAACGATTTTAAAGAAGAAATTGAGGAGGGGAGTTCTTGAAGTTCATTCTTCCAAAGTGCTAACTCTTTTAAATGTTGTAGTGAACCTAGGTTCTTTGGGAGGTTATTAATACTGTTAACATTTAAATTTAGAGATTCTAAGGAATGGAGATTGCTTATCCATTCAGGAATTTCCGTGATTTGGTTATACCTCAAAGACAAAATTCTTAAGTCGAGAAGATAGCTTATAGCAATAGGCAATTTAGTTAGTCCCTTGAACATAAAGTTTAGTTCAACAATTCTACAGTCCTCAATGGTATATTTGAGTCTAAAATGTAATTTTTTCAAATACATTAAAGAGTAATAATTGATTAAAATTTCAGTCAATTCACTATGAGAGCAATCTTTTACATCGCTTTGAGATTTCAGAATTTCAATGCCAATTTTAAAGTCTCTATCTTTAATTTGATCTATTTCTTGAAGTAACGCTAATTTTCCAAAAGAATCTTCTTTTTTTTCAATGAATTTAAGTATAGAAATTAATGAATTATAAGTGGTACTCAGTATTGTGGGAGATTCTTCATGATTGAGAGTCCACCTCATAAGCTTTAATGCTTTATCTTTAAAATTCTGATGTAGCATTAATGCAGCTTCGTTTCTAATTTTAACATCGGAATCAGAGATAAGTAAGTTTTCGATGAAGTTATAAAGTGCTTCTTTTTCAATCCCGACATTCCCAAATGTTTCGTAGATTTTTTTTAAAGTTTTAAGACCTTCGACGCGTTGCTTAGTTAGATTGCTGTCTTCTATTAATGAAATTAGCTGTTGTACCGCTGTTGGAACATCTATGGTATTCTTATTTATCTCGTCAAAGATTTTAATTGGAGTACGTTCTGTAATGCTATTACCTCAGTTATTTATATATTATTAATCCCTTTTTCTCTAATGTATTTAAAAAAGGAGGAATTTCATCTATATTATTAAAGTTCAGATCTAAAATTTTTAAATTTGTTAAGTTCTCAAGAGATTTTGGAAGCAATTTGAGTGCATTTCCCCATAAGCTTAATATTTCAAGAGATGTAAGTGAACCAATCCAATATGGCAACTCAGTAAAATTATTCCAGCTTAAATTTAATCTTTTTAATTTTTTTAAATTACGAAAAGATTCAGGAAGAGTAGATAATTGATTATTCCATAAAGTTAACTCTTCAAGTTTAGAAATTCTTCCAATTGATTCTGGGAGTTCATGCAATTTGTTGTCAAATAAATGCAATGATTCCAAAAAACTAAAAGATCCAATCCATTTAGGAAGGATTCTCAATTTATTTCCCCCTAAACCTAGAAACCTAAGATTCTTGAGGTTTTTAATCCATTTAGGTAGCTTTTCTATACTATTCAAACCCATATCTAATCGTCTGATTTTGTTACTTCCTTTAAGTAAGAATTTAGTGTCGTTTAATTTATTTCCATGTAAGTCTAACACCTCTAAATTTAGGAGGTTTTTAATTGTTTTGGGGAGGTTTTTTAAGGAATTTGCTCTTAAATTTAAACTTTTAAGTGAATTTAAAGAACCAATAG
>DATKTW010000036.1:0-18573 GCA_035530895.1 Candidatus Nanopelagicaceae bacterium | reverse complement strand
TATTGATATCAACAAATCCCGTTTGATTAGTTTTTAACATCTCCTCGTATTCGAGAGTTGAATTACTATAAACAATAATTTTTAAATTCTCGTTTTCAAGCGGTTTTATACTTGAGTTAAAATAGTAGTAAAATAGCTGAATTTTAATCACGCTACCTTCTTCTGTACTATTTACAAAATTAGTAATTTCCCCATAAACAGGTATTTTATTTACGTATATTTCGTAGGAGAATGTTGTATCTAAATAGTACGGGTTATTTTTAATTATAAACGATATATTATTTCTTCCTAAACTTAAATGATTAACCGTTGAAATGTTGAATGAAACCATCCCATCGTTATCTGTTGTGAAATTCGTTTGATAGATAATCTCGTCATTATTCCTTATTAAGCTTTGCAGTGTTTCATTTACTAAGCAATAACTCGTATTTCCACTGTAGAATGTTGCATTAAACAAATTAGATTCTCCATATATTAAGTCACTTTTAAAATTGGTTAATTCACAATCAACTTCTCGTTTAGTAACATTGACTGTTATAATTTCTTTATATGTTGCTACAACATCGTGAGAATTGAAATTTTCGTAATAATTAAACATTTTTATGTAAATTTTACAGGAATTATTTGTTAGTGTTAAGTTTAAGAATTGAATATTAATCGTCCAATTTTTCTGTGAAATACCGATTGCGTAATAATTGGAAGAATTCCAAAGGATATTATCAAAAATATTAGTAATTTGAATTTGAATGTAGGAAATTTCGAACCCTGAGTTGTAATATAACTCCCAGGATCCATTTAGATAAATAATCTCATTATTATTATATGAATTTTTATCGGTTACTAGCAAAGTATTACTACATGAAAATCCTAATGCCGATTTGGGAATAAGCATTATTCCTAATAAAAAATTTAGGAAAAGAAACGCTTTATTTTTTTTTCTCACATCAATTTTATATGTTAAAATATAAAAACTCAGATAATTCCAAAAAACATTTATTTTGTAAAAGATTTAAATTCAAAACTAAGAAATATGTTATTGTTGAACGAAAGTGGGAAAAGTCAGAACCCTTTTGATAAAGAAAGTCTCAAAAGAATTAATAAGTAAATATCCAAATGTATTCACGACAGATTTTGAAAGAAACAAGATATTATTAGATAATTATTCTAAAGTAGATTCAAAACATCTTAGAAATCGAATTTCAGGATATATTGTTAACTTAATGAAGATAAAAGTTAGAGATCAATCCTAAAAATTGAATTTATAAAACTAAAATAAAGAAGTAATCAAGTGGTCCTTATTAAAGAAGACGCAAGAATTATGGCAGATCTTTTAAAATCGGGTCATAAAATGTTAAGCTTATCTTGTCCTATCTGTAATAATCCAATTTTTCAAAATAAAAGTGGAACAACTTATTGTGCAATATGTAGTAGGGAAGTATTATTAGTTGATAAAGACTCTAATATGAATGATGTAGATATTAAACTAACTGTGAATAATCCACTCGAAATTAAAAATTTAGATAGTGAAATAAATTCTGTTCTTATTGAAAAGATTAATTGGATTGCTCATAAACTAGAAAACGAAACTCAATTAGATACTATTAATAAACACTTAGAACTTATACTTAATCTTTTGAATATTCTTGAAAAGCTTAAGAGTTTTAAGTTGTCATAGGACCTTAAATCTAAATTATCTCACATTAATGCTTCTGCCGGGATTTGAACCCGGGTCACGAGGGTGAGAGCCTCGCATGCCAAACCCTTTCTTTCATAAGAAAGATTGGCCGGACTACACTACAGAAGCAGACTTATTATTAAAATTTATAATTTTATTAAACCTTAAATTAATTTTAAACTTAATTAAAAAAAAACATTTATAATGAATAACGATAAGATAATTCAGTCGTAATTTATAACATTATAGCTCAACACAAGGCAAACGAAATTAGCATTCCTTTTGTATGAAAATTGGTTTAAGTAAATTAACATAATGGTCTCTAATAGAATATTCAGCTATGTCTGTTGCTAATGAAATTAATTTTTGAGTTAAGACGGTTTTTTGATTGAATTCCTTCGATAGCAATTTATCTGCTAGATAAATAATAGCTCCAGTTAAAATAAAAGGGTTACGTCCGCCACGCTCCCATTTATTTAAACTTGCTAAAATCGATCTGCATTTACTAGTCAGCTTATACTTATAATCTTCTTTGGACCAAACACTACCTTTTTTTGCCAACCTCATCTCTAAATCTTTATGATTTATAATGTTATCGATCAATCTATTTAAGTAATCCTCACTACTATGAGGTATCGTATCATTATTTAAATGATTTTTATACCTTATTCCGTCTCTTAAAATCAATCTTGGATTAACTCGGTGCCCAAAACTTTGAAAGGCATTTGAAATTTCGTTAATAGTAATTGGAGCATTATGATACTCTTTACGAACTGAATAGAATATGCAAAAAGCAATCAAGGAGATATTATTGATAACGTTCTCTTCATTCTTAATTATTTTTTTATAGTAATATGCCGCGTTATTTCTGATATTCTTATTCAAGTTTAAATAGATTGAGATTTTGTTTAATATATTAAAAATCCTATATTCAGTTTCATGATTTTTAATTCTTAAAAATTGCGAATAGTTTTTTTTTAATCTTCTATACAATTTTTGCTCATCGGGGGGTAATAACTTACCTGTTTTATCTTTTAAATATTTTGAGTTCTCATAGTCTATAAAAGTTCCTAATCCCCCAATATAATCAGTTCTTTCTCCTAAAGCAACATACTGTTTATTCAAATTACTCTTGGTATTGATGTTGTTGAAAACATATGACGATTCTTTATATAAATTATCTATTACTAACCCACAATCCTTACATGTTATTTCGTAAGAATTCGTCATCATTGGACCACCACATTCAGAGCATTTTTCTTCTTCTATACTTTCTTTTGTATTAATTTCCATTCTATCACCTAAAAGACAAGGAATATAAAGTACTAAATAAATCAGGCTTTTATCTCAATTTTGTAGATTGCTTGTCACTTTAAGTAGAATAATTTTTCTTTAGAGTTCATAAAATCATTTTAGAGCCAGACTGAGAGATAATTGGAATTAAAAAAAAAAGCCATTTTTATCCTTCAATTCGAAGTATAATTTATTGAGATATAGATCTCCTAAATTAAAATATCAACAAAGGAGAAATTAAAATGAATCAAATTCAAGGACTATATAAAAGGAAAATAGATATTTCTTCATCCCATCTTGATTTACTGGAAAAAATCTTTAAAAAAATCAATCTAATTATTAAAGGAAAGAGAGAAATAATGTATTCTGATATTATTAACCTTATTGCTAGAGAAAACTATAGCGGAAAATTATACAATGAAATCATGTTATGGTGTAACTACAATATTAGGCAAGGGAAATATTTTGCGATTATCCAAGACCTTTCGTGTTGAGTAATTAAAAATAGTGAACGAAAATTTTATATTATCGTATTTCGATCAAATTTACTTTTTAAGACAAAAAAAGCAGTAAAATCAATCTCCTATATGCTTGAGAAATGAAAACTAAAATAAAGTTATAAATGCTTAATTATATTAATATTTAATAATATTATTTTATAAAGACCAGAGAGATATATCTAGTAATAAAAATGTATTTAACGGTCAATAAAATCGTTTTAGATTAATGAGGTTCTTTCTATGGTTCGTTGGACTGCAGATCATAATATTTATATAAAAATCCTTTACTGGGGTATGGGAGGTTCCGGAAAAACAACGGTAGTGGACACATTATACAGACTTACAAAAGAACAAAAAAAAGATATTACCCCGACTGGAAATCTAACTAAAATATCGATGGCGAGCGGGTCTACTTTATATTTTGATCGTGGAATTTTTCAATCAACTAAACAGAACAAAGTATACTACCACGTTTATACTGTTGCTGGGCAAAGTAGATTCTCTCCATTAAGAAAAAAGATTTTCAAGGGTACAGATGGGGTGATTTTCGTAGTTGATTCGCAAACTCACTTCTTTGAAGATAATATTGAATCTTTAAAGGAATTAAAAAATATTACTAGGGGGAAATTAATTACCGAAATTCCGCTTATAACTATGCTAAATAAGCAAGATCTTAATGAAACTATAGGAGAAGAAGATTTTAAGCAAGTTCTCAAAGAAGAAAAGCTCTGGCATGAACCAGATCACGAGTTATATATATGGAATCCTATAATTTATAAAACTTGTGCATTATACGAGAAGAAATTGGATATCTATAGAAGTTTTAGCGAATGCGCGAGAAGAACTGGATTATATCAGATATATGGGGATGGAAAAGCACCAGTTGGAGATAATTTCAGTAGAGATATCCCAAAGTTTTAAACTTTCTTATAGCTTTTTAACCATTTCGACGATAATATATTTATTACAATATTTTAATAATTTTAAATCTCTTTAAGATAAGCAATACTTGGTAGCTACGAAGGATCTAGGGTTATTGAATATTTTAATAATAACCTTTAAAGAACCTTATGTGAATAAAGAAAATAAAATTCATTATTTATTAGGAGTTCCCTACGGTTATAAAAATTCTATGAAAATAACTAATATACATGACCTATAAAAAATAGGAATGAAATATTATAGTTACATTGAGGATTATAAAAACCAATAAATTCTAAATATCGATTTGTCTTAGTTTAATAATTTATATAAATTCTTGATCATTTTATATAATACTAAAATATCACCTTTTGAGTAAATAGAAATGGGAGTGTATAATAGCATCAAGGAACAACTGCCAAAACAATTTTCAATATTTCAGTTAATAGGTATACTAGGAGTAGACGCGCAGGAAGTTAGAAAAGTTCGAAATTTGTTAAAACAATTTCACAAACAAGGATTTATTAAAAGACTTTCTAAAAACATGTATGAAAAAATTTAGAAATAAAAAAAACTAATTTGTTATACTCATTTTTAATGTTAATTCTGGAAATATGAATGTTATAATGCGATTAAATGCATCTAATATCCCTTTTCCTTCAGTTGCAACCGTTCTATTAGCAGAAATGTATTTAAATTGATTTATATTTATTTTCTTTATAAATTCATGATCCCTTATTTCTTGCCTCGATTCAAAATCAGATTTATTTAATGAAATCACCATTGGTAAGTTATATAATTCATTTCTGAACATTGTTTTAAGCTCATTCCACGAGTTTATATTGTGATGTAAGCAATGGTCTCGTGAATCAACAACAAAAATCACTGCATCTACTCCATTCAAAGTTGCTGGTCTGGTGCTTGCATAAAAATCTTGTCCAGTAGCAGAATATATTAAAAATTTTAAGCTCCATTCAGAGCCTTTAAACTGCAACACACCAAAATCAAAGAGCAGAGTTCTACCAACAGTGCTATCAATTGAATTTAATGTGTCTTCCTTATTAAAATAAGAGAATAAGTGTTTTATTGAGGTCGTTTTTCCTGACATTGCGGGGCCATAATAAACGATTTTTACTTGTAAAATTTTATTCTCATAATCATATATAACTGCTAGTCACCCCCACAACGATTGCATACTATCTAGAGCATTAACTTTTTTCCCATTCTCAATTAATGACGAAAAATCTTCTCCCCATTCTTTACATATAAATGATATTATTCTCTCAATATGTGCGTAATCATAATCTATTGTTTCCATAAGCGTTTTACTCCCAATTTTGGTATTAATTTCAATATTATTTAATAAATTTAACCTAGAAAAAATAAAAAAAGCTCTCTTAGACCCAGAATAAAAATTCTGTATCTCCTTTTTAAAAATATTACGCTTCAATTCCTCTTTTTCGACATCAAAATCCAATAGTGTCCTAAGTAAATCTTGATCTAGATCTTCTGATTTAACTTTCTCGAAAAGAACCCGCTTCATTTTTGTTATAGATTTTTCAGTATCTTGAGATATTTTTTGTAATACCTCTTTTTCAAAAGTAAGATCGAGTAACTTCCAATTTAATCCAATAAAATCTATTGAAATTGAATTTGAAAAGAAACTAATACTTAAGAAACAATTAATTTTCTTTTTAACGCTGTTAATAAACTGTTGAATTCTTTCCTTTTGCTCTGGTATTTCAATTCCAATTATCCAAGAATTAAAGCTTTCAAATTGGTTTAAAGCTTTAAGTGCAACAGTCGTAGGGCATCTTATATGCGTTCGTTGTGAGTTATAATCTATATTTTCATCCATAATTAAATTTGTATATTCTGTATCCGAAATAAAATCAGTGTAGAATACTAATTCTTTGCGGAAATGAATCAGGTCCGATAGATCTATTATAAGATTATTAACTTCTTCCGCTTCATCACCATATACAATTATTGGTATTCTATTTAACAAACTATAAAGAATTATTGATGTATCTGGTGCTTTTAGCCTTTCTAGGAATTTAAAGAAACTCATTTTTTCACCTAATCATTTAATAACTAATTCCCCAAGCATAGTTTTAATATCAAATACATTCTGATTCTGAATTTCAGATGCTTGTTTGATGAGATTACGTATTTTTGTCGAAAATTGAGGAAGAATTAGCCTTATTAAGCCCAGTTTTTGTCTGGATTTTCCTATCTCAGTACTAAATATGGCCTTTCCCAAACCGTGAATAAATTGAAACTTATTTTCACAATCTAACAAAATACTCTCTGCATTCATCTTTTTTAGTAACCACGCACATCGATTTGCAGTTTGAAAAAGAGAATAACTCATAGCGGAGATATTATCTAAATCATCTTCCTTATTCTCTGTTTGTTTTAAAATTTTAGAAGCTATAAATCCCCCCTCTATTGTAATGAAAGCAAATTTTAAATCTGGAATCGTAATAGAGAAGTTATTCAAAACTTTTCTTAGTTCCATTGAGATACTTTCTGAAAGATTTAATGAAAATGAGGATACTCTAAAGTTTACATTCTCATTCTCTTTCACATCAAAACCTTCGATTATGCTTTGAATCCGATGATCATCAAACTGAACTAAAGGAGGCTTAAACGATTCACCAGAAGTAATTAATGTAGTTTTTATCTTTTTTAAGCATTCGTTGGTTTGTAGAAATATACCCCCCAAATTGGTGTTAGGTTGTGCAGTAATAGCAATAAAAAATTCGTGTTTATTATCGATTATCCCTTGTTGCTGTAGAATTCTATTTAAAGAATAATGTATTGGGCTATTGAGAGGAGCAATTAAAATTTTTGCTTTTTTCCCTTCTATTAAGATGTATTTTAAATCATTTGGATGTAGATGTATTCCTACATTAAATATTGCGCTAGTTGCAGAACTAACATTGAAAATCTCATCCTTAGAAAACCAGACTCCCGCAGATTGAATTGGATTCCCGTCTCTTTGAGTTAAAACTGCATTTTCTACTCCTTTCAGTTGTTTAATTTGATCAAGATGAATACCAATTTTTTCCTTTAAATCCATCATATTTCGGTTAGCTCCTTTCTTATTTTATTATTTTTAAGTCTCAACATAGATTTTTAAACTACGATTATTTGTTGAAGAATGCTTCGAAAAACCAGAAAAATGAAAAAATTTAAAACGAATATTACTTATATAATAGTATAACAATTCGCATCTCTACCGGTGTGAGCTTGGATTACGGTACGATACCGTTAGATGAAAAGTCAATTCATTGATGCGATATAAAAAATGTAGTTATAATTTAATCAATTATAACTGAAGGAAGCTTAATTAAGAACCTTAAAGTAAGTGAGTTTTGAGATAATTCCAAAATTAAGTAATAACAATGTTATTGCGACAAATAATTAATTCCGGTTGATCCTGCCGGACCCGACTGCTATTTGGGTGAGGATAAGCCATGCGAGTTGAATGGGATACCCAAAGTTCCCATGGCAAACTGCTCAGTAACACATGATCAACTTACCCTATAGAGAAAAATAACCTCGGGAAACTGAGGATAATGTTTCATAGTTGAATTGGCTTGGAAAAGTTTTTCGGCGAAAGGGATAAAAAGAATGGTTTTTATCTGCTATAGGATAGGATCGTGTTCGATTATGGTTGTTGGTGAGGTAATGGCTCACCAAGCCGATAATCGATAGGGGCCGTGAGAGCGGGAGCCCCGAGATGGGTACTGAGACAACGACCCAGGCCTTACGAGGCGCAGCAGGCGCGAAACCTCCGCAATACACGAAAGTGTGACGGGGTTACCCAAAGTGTTCAATTTTGAACTGTGGTAGGTGAGTAATGTTCCCTACTAGAAAGGAGAGGGCAAGGCTGGTGCCAGCCGCCGCGGTAAAACCAGCTCTTCAAGTGGTCGGGATAATTATTGGGCTTAAAGTGTCCGTAGCCGGTTTAGTAAGTTCCTGGTAAAATCGGGTAGCTTAACTATCTATATGCTAGGAATACTACAATACTAGAGGGCGGGAGAGGTCTGAGGTACTACAGGGGTAGGGGTGAAATCTTATAATCCTTGTTGGACCACCAGTGGCGAAGGCGTCAGACTGGAACGCGCCTGACGGTGAGGGACGAAAGCCAGGGGAGCGAACCGGATTAGATACCCGGGTAGTCCTGGCCGTAAACGATGCATACTAGGTGATGGCACGGCCATGAGCCGTGTCAGTGCCGTAGGGAAACCGTTAAGTGTGCCGCCTGGGAAGTACGGTCGCAAGGCTAAAACTTAAAGGAATTGGCGGGGGAGCACCACAAGGGGTGAAGCCTGCGGTTCAATTGGACTCAACGCCGGGAAACTTACCAGGGGAGACAGCAGTATGACGGTCAGGTTGACGACCTTACCCGACGAGCTGAGAGGAGGTGCATGGCCGTCGCCAGTTCGTGCCGTGAGGTATCCTGTTAAGTCAGGCAACGAACGAGATCCGCACCTTTATTTGCCACCAAGAAGTCACGACTTCGTTGGGAACACTAAAGGGACCGCCGTCGATAAGACGGAGGAAGGAGCGGGCAAAGGCAGGTCAGTATGCCCCGAAACCCCTGGGCTACACGCGGGCTGCAATGGTATGAACAATGGGCTGTAACTCCGAAAGGAGAAACCAATCCCGAAATCATATCTCAGTTGGAATTGTCGGCTGTAACCCGCCGACATGAACGTGGAATCCCTAGTAATCGTGTGTCATCATCGCACGGTGAATACGTCTCTGCTCCTTGCACACACCGCCCGTCGCTCCATCCGAGTGTGCTAAAAATGAGGTTTGGTCAATTTGGTCATATCGAGTTTCTAGTATGCGAGGAGGGAGAAGTCGTAACAAGGTAGCCGTAGGGGAACCTGCGGCTGGATCACCTCCTATTTTTAACTATCTCAAGATTTTCCAATTTTACAAAGGTTCTTAGTTAACTTTTACTCTTTTTTTTAGCTTGAAAATATTATCTTCAAAAAATACTACCATCCAGAATTTTTATTTAAATACTTTTAAATTATTTTTTCTATCAGATTAAAAGAATAATTTAAGATAGTTTATTGAGAAAGCTTTTGAAAATATTAACTATATCTGCTTTTTCTAAAACATAAAAAAATATCTTATGTGTGAGAATATTGGATAAAATCTATACTCAAAACAATTTGAAAAAGAGTTCTAGAACTATATATTCTTTTCATGAAGATTTAAATGAAGATGGAAGTAATAAGACTAAAATCTTTATAAGATCAAGAGAAATAATAATTAATAAAATAGAATTGAGAAAAATTAAAAAGCAGCTGAAAGCTAGGGGCTATTCATTTAAGAAATTAAGAAAAATAATAGGTAAAAAGTTTGAGTGGGTATATAAATCTTATAAACCTTCCATGGACGATATTAATTTTAAAAAATTAGAGAAAATAATTGGAAGAAAAATCCCCCATCGAGTAAAACTTGGACAAAAAAAAATCCTCGAAGTCGTAGAAAACGAAGATTTAGCTGAATTGACTTGTATATTGTTAGGTGATGGAGGAATCTATACCTCGCCATATTTAACGAAATACGAATTGACAATATCTCTAAATAGAATTGATGAAAAACGATATATAGATTATGTAAATACTTTGTTTTACAAATTATTTCAATATTATCTTAATGAATATCCAAAAAAGAATGAAAAAACTATAGTTTTACAAACAGCTCAAAAATCAGTTGTAAAATTTTTTATATCAAAAGCGTCCTGCCAAGGTGATAAGGTTAAAAATCAAGTATCTGTCCCAGAATGGATAAAAAAGCATAAAAATTTCATAATTCGTGGATTAAAGGGACTTTTTGATGCTGATGGATCAATATGGGTGAACTTCAGTCATAAAGCGATTTATCTGACGTTTAGAAACGCTTCATTGAATCTTGCTAAGGATTTTAAACGAATGTGTGAGATATTAGATATAAGAACTCAACCCAAAATCACAGAATTTCATAAAATAGATGAAATAACTGGAAAAGAAGTATCAGGTTATCAAGTTTTTATTTCCTCTAAATATTTTGTAAAGAAGTTTCTTAAAGTTGTCAAACCAGAAAAATGGAAGGATCCGCTTAGACACTTATATATCGGAACTCTATTAATTTTACTTAATAGCAAACAAGAAATCCAAGAAAAAGTTTTTATGCAAACTGAGATTGATTTTCCAAATATGAAAGATCGTCGCTTTACAAGTAAATTTGCTAATTATTTATCTAATATATGTAGAAATTATGGGTGTGAAATTAATAATCTAACAATAACAAAAGCAATTATTGGAGCATTAGAATATAAGGTTCCAATGTATCAGAAAGAAGATGCTGAGATTTTGAAGTTTCTCTTTGAGAAGCTCGGTAGTTTTAAAGCATTTAGAGATTATGAAATAAATCAAGGCAATATTTCAAGGAAAGCTGAACAAATTGCAGTACATATTCGCCGACTATTCAAAGAAGCAAGTTACAGACGCCAATATGGTATTGATGGATTTGAAAGATGGTATGATAATAATCGAGATATGATATTGGATCAAGATAATAAGAAATTTATTAAGTTTCAATTAAGAAATAAGAGATTAATATGTAGAGAAATCTTCAAATTGTTAACGAATACAGGTGATATTTTAGATTATAAACAAGTTATTGAGAAATCAAAAATATTTTTCTTGCATAAAGGGATGTCAAGAATAACACTCCTTTTAGAAGGAAAGGGGACAAAAACGATCATGGAAAATTATATTAAAATACATATTAGCATGATAGAATACATCCTCGAACATAGAGAAGAAATAGATCACCCTACTAGGATATATCATACCTTAAAAATGCCGGTTAAGCAAAATCATATTAAGGAATTGCTTTACGATATAAAAAATCATTTTAATCATTATTTTGAGACAGTCTCATAGAAATAATTAAACAATATTAATGCTTCTTAAAAAGTAAAAGATTTTAATCATCAATTTTTTTATTATTTAATTCCTAAAATTCTAGATATGGGCCTGTAGATCAGTAGCAGATCGCTTGACACTATCAAGCATTTTACTTGCTAGGCGAGACTTGCACTCAAGAGGTCACGGGTTCAATTCCCGTCAGGTCCACTTAATATCCTTTAAAATCAATAAGCTATTAAATTTCTCAAAATATAACCTAATAATTATCATTTATTAAATGAAAAATTCTAAATTTTAAGTAAATTCAAATAGAATAGAAAAAAATCAGAAATTTTTTTAAAATACATTATATTTTATGAATTAATAATATGAAGTTAATAAGCTATTTTTTACTCATTTTATTATTTGTCTTTCAAATAGTTTTGACCCCAGAGCAAGAAACTTTTAATTTTATTCTAGTTCTTTTAGGGATATTATTGCTAATAATAATCTTAGTCTATATTTTATTAACTTCCAAGCAAGAATAATTCTCTTATTTAGCAGTAACAATTTTAATTATATCATTATGTTTTAATTCGTAGTTTTCTCCTAACCTTCTCTTTGTTCTGGCATCGATCCCAAATATAAAGTGGTCTGCTAAATCAGTATGAATTTTATCTCCAACAAAATCTCTTAATAATGTACCTTTCTTAACCAAAAATGCGTCTGGCAAAATATTCCCCTTGTTATCTGAAAATTTATTAATATCCGATATTGGGTAAACACAAATTTGGTTTAATGTTGAAAAAGCAGTAAAATTCAATGCTGCTTGAACACCCGTTTCACTAAAAGGATTAATGATCTTCTCTTTAATGTTTTTTAATCCTTCCAATTCATTTTGATTGAATCCTTCATTATCAAAAATTCTAAAACTATCCGAACCAGGTATGTATTCGATTTTCTTTTCTTGGTGATAAGTTCTTAAAAAATATTCTGCCAAAGCACTACAAGGTATTATTTTCTCCGTATATTTATTCTTCAATCTATTGAAGTTTTCCATCCCATTTTCTCTATCAATTTTATTTGCTACTACGACGATAGGTTTTGATTTTTCTCTTAAAATTTTAGAAAAAGTTAAAAGGTCTTTTTCTGACCATAATGATGGACTTAGCTCTTCTAAACTTGAGTTTTTTAGCGCCTGAATGATTTGTTTTCTATTAACCTTTATACCGGAAAGTCTTTTATAAAGTTCCTCCAAAAATATTTTATTTTCCCGCGCGTGTGATTTCACGAATTTATCCCAGTCCTCTCTTTCTAATATCTGTTTAAACCATAGATTAATCTCTTTTTCAAGAAATAAAATGTCGTCGTAAGGATCATTTTCACCCATTTTTATCCTTTTACCCGTTTTATCCAAAGATCCACTAATATCGATTATATGAATAAGAGCATCTGCTCTAATTAAATCGTTAAGGAATTGATTTCCTAACCCTTTTCCTTTATGAGCATCTGGAACCAATCCCGCTACATCAAGTACATTAATAGGAATAAAACGATCACCATTAACACAGTAAGAATTTTTTGGATTATCGTCAACATTCAAATCTTGGCAGACACATTTTGTTTTTATGTACGCAACGCCTTTATTTGGTTCTATCGTAGTAAAAGGTAACTCACTCACCTTAGCATTAGTTAAACAAGCGGCATTTAAAAAGGTCGACTTGCCTGCACTTGGTTTACCAACTATACCTATTAAAAAAGTCATTAATGAGTAAAAGAATTTTATTGTCCTAAAAATTATTTGTGTTTTTCCTGATCGGTGTATAACTTCTTGATGTAGATATCAAATTCGCTACTTTCATCATCATTAAGAACATCAGCAAAATCGTTATTAAATGAACGATCTAAATCATCAATTTCATTAGAATGCATACTGTTATCATTTTTAAGGTTATTTCTAAAAGATTTTATTCGCAAAATCTCCTCAGATATCAAAAGTTTACTCTTACCGTTATTTTGAATTACTAGATTATTAGATTTATGAGCATCTAACGATGTTAAATCGGAATTCTTTTGTTGTTTATCTAAAATCATCTCGTTTTTTCTGTTTATCTCTGAAACTGTTAGAGAGTTCCGTTTTATGTAAGGAATTCCAAGTAAAAACGGTTCCTTTATTGAATTTACCCGAATTATACATTGTCCTTCATCTATTATAGATAAATAACTTTTCTTTTCAGATTCTAAATTTAAAAGTTCACTCATGATGTCTTTTTCTATATGATTTTTGAAAGTTACTACTACGCCATTATTGGCCAATATCTCCTTACTAATATTTGGACGAGTTGCTATAGTTATTAAACATTCTCCTGTACCTCTCTGCAGTAGAGCGATATCTTCTAAATAACTCGTTAATTTTGACTTTCTGGTTAAACCTTGAGGGGCAAAATACTGAGCATCTTCGATTATAGTGATATGATTTATTCCATCATAATTATTTGCACCTCTGGTTAAATTTCTATCCCATAAATACTTTAAAACCATGTTTAAAAAGAATAGTGCATCTTCCTTTTCTCCTCCAAGCCGGATAATAGAACTCAAATCTAAAATAACTTTCCTATTAAAGAGCTGTGATACTGTGAGTCTAGAATTCGAATCGAAAACAGCTCTCATTGGTCCAACAGCGAATCTCCTAATTCTATTATTTAAACTAATAAGGGTTTGTTTTAGCATAGGAATTTTATCTTTTTCATCTTTTAGATAAACATCACAGCATTCTTGAAATCCTTCCCAATTCCTGAAGTCTTTGTTTTCACACACTATTGTAAGGATATCAATTAAAACTCTTTCCATTTGAGGTGAATATTCAGCGTTATCGTCTAAAAATTGACCACTTCTAATTATATCAAAAATTCTTTCAGCATGGATCTTTGGATTAGCTCCCAAGGGATCGAATAAATTTATCGAAAAATTTTCACCTGGCCAAAGAATTATTAAGTCCTTTATGTGTTCTTGCAAAAAGTGATACTCTCCCTTAAATTCTACTAAAAAAAAGGGTTTTTCAATTTGTTTCGTTATATTAATGAGAAAATTTTGCATAAAATTGCTTTTTCCAGTACCAGTTGAACCACAAATAAACATATGTTTTTCAAGGTCATTGAATGATAATAAAAAATTATACTTCTTAGAGTTTCCTTTTATTACTCTTCCAATTTTAATAGAGCCACCCTTTGAAGCTTTATTTGAAGGAATCTCTAATTCTATTAATGATTTGTCAATCTTGAAGCAATTTAGTAAATAGAGAATGATGGAACAACAGAAGAAGATAACAGTAATATTAAAACTAAATACTTCAGTAATATAATTAGTAAAGTTTTCTAACACATAATCAGAATCTTGTAAAAGAAACAAAGGAAACTCGGAACATAAAAAAAAGATTGTGACGAAAAATCCCATTAATATAATGTATTTAATCTTGAAGGAAGTATAACCTCTTTTCTTATAGAAATAATACACTAAGTTAATTGTTAGGCAAATTGATGTTAAAATAAAAAAACTACTAACCATTTAAAATTTGTTTGATAAAGAAGTTTTAAACTACACAAACTTTTTTAAAGAATAATAAAAATTCGTAAAAAATTCAACAAAGTTATTAAGCTAAATCAGATATCATTTGAATTGCTCTTTTATAGCAATTTTTTTCCAGTTACTAATTAGAGTAAAAGATAATTAATTTAACAATAAAGATCTAATGTTTTCTAGGCTCATTATAACTTTCCATCTTAAAAACTTTGATAAAATTATTTTTCGAAAACTTTTTTAGTTTTATGACTTAGAGATCATTATATAATAAATAAATAATAACTAAGTAAAATATCGAAATAAAGTGATTTTAATATGGCACAGTTATCCGGGGTACCCATCCTAATCTTAAGAGAAGGTTCAGAAAGAAAACAAGGAAAGGATGCCCAAAGAAATAATATAGCCGCGGCTAAAGCGGTAGCAGAAGCCGTAAGATCCACTCTTGGCCCAAAAGGAATGGATAAAATGCTCGTTGATTCACTAGGAGATGTCACAATTACAAACGACGGAGCAACGATTCTTGATACAATTGATGTCCAACATCCCGCCGCAAAAATGATTGTAGAGGTTGCCAAAACGCAAGATGATAAAGTTGGAGATGGAACAACCACAAGCGTAATCATCGCTGGAGAATTATTAAATCTTGCTGAAGAACTAATAGAACAAGGTGTACACCCCTCAATTATTTTCAGAGGTTATCGAAAAGCTTTAGTAAAATCTAAGCAAATTTTGCAAGATTTAGCAATAAAAATTGATAATAATGACACTCAAACCCTAATAAAAGTAGCAGAGACCTCAATGAATAGCAAATTGATTGTTGGTGTTAAAAATCATTTTGCTGATATCGCAGTTAGAGCTGTAAGTCAAGTTAAAGAGGAAAGAGGCGGAAATATATTAATAGATTTAGATCAAATTCAAATTATCAAAAAAGAAGGAAAAAGCTTACTAGATACAAATTTGATCGAGGGGATCATTGTAGATAAAGAAATCGTACATCCTATGATGCCAAAATCTCTTAGAAACGCAAAAATTGCGCTAGTCAGTTCTTCTCTTGAGGTGGAAAAAACTGAATTTGATGCTGAAATTAGAATTCAAACACCTGATCAAATAACTAAATTCCTCGAAGAAGAATCCAATATGTTAAAGTCTCGGGTAAATAAACTTAAGGATGTGGGTGCAAATGTTGTTTTTTGTCAGAAAGGCATTGACGATAAAGCTCAAAACTTTCTCGCTCAAGAAAACATTATCACCATCCGTAGAGTGAAACGTTCTGATATGGAAAAACTTGCTCGAGCTACAAATGCAAAAATAATAAACAACATATTTGAAGTTACAAGCGACGATTTAGGAAAGGCCGGGAAAGTAGAAGAAAAGAAAATTGGTGATGACAATATGATTTTCGTTTCAGAATGTACCAATCCTAAAGCAGTCAGTATTTTAATAAGAGCAGGCATTGAACATGTAGTCGATGAGGCAGAAAGAATGCTTCATGATGCATTATCTGTAGTAAGGGCGGCGATAGAAAACCCATATATTTTACCAGGGGGAGGTGCTTCTGAAATCGAGCTCGCTAAGCGATTGAGGGTTTACGCTCAATCAATTGGGGGAAGAGAACAATTAGCAATTGAAGTTTATGCTAACGCTTTAGAAATTATACCTAAAACTTTGGTTGAAAATGCAGGTTATAATCCTGTTGATTTGTTACTAGAATTACGCTCAAAACACGAATCAGAATCTGGAAATGCGTATGGAATAAATATGCAATTAGGAAAACCTGATAATATGGAAAATCTGGGTATTATCGAGCCGTTGATGATATTGTCTCAAGCTATTCAATCAGCTACCGAAGTAGCTTCAATGATTTTAAAAATAGACGATGTAATTGCTGCTTCCGGACTCTCAAAGGGCCCTGAATAAGAATCAAATTTCTTTTTCTTTTTTTTAAAATTTAAAAATATATTCTAAAAATCATTTAACCTTTTAAATTCAGCTCCCCAAGAGAATTTAGAGAGAATTAGGTCAGCGTGTTCATTAAAACCTGTAATGTATAATGCAGCTGCCAACGCCTCAGCTGAACTTAATTTTTCCCATTTACCAAAATTTACAGGATTTGAAGCTAGTAATGAAGGTAATTTCCTACTATTAGGTAAATTGAGATTCTTATGAGTAAGAATTTTATTCCAAGAACAATCTACAACCATAAGGCCATAGTTTTCAATAATGGTTCGATCGTTAATATTTATGATTTTTTTAGATAGAGGATTAAGAATAACAGAATTACGGTTTTTTCCTTTTATGTCAGAAACAATTTCTAAAATACCTAATTTCATTAATTTTAGAGCTGTGCATTTTTTTCTGTCACACTCATTAAGGTGAAGACACACTAATTTTGGAATGGGTTCCTTTGAACTCTGTTTAATCATACTTGAAACTTGTAAGTACGTTAACTGACTTAATAAAATTATCAGTAATTTTTTCTGAACCTATTATTTTCATTATAGAGAATATTATGTTCCTTGATTCACACATAATTGGAATACCTCCGTATGAAAGCGTAAAAAGCGCAACAAATGAAATTTCTTCAGCATTGAGACTTCCTTCTGCCTCTGAAAATTTCAATCTTCCGGAAGGACTAGTTATTATACCAAAGAAATTCTCAGGATCTTGACCAGATATTGCAATGTAACATAATAAATCACCGATCGAGCTTCCTCCAGACTCCTCTTTCATTTTCTGAAAGGCAACATTAGCACTCGCAGAAAATGCCTCGACAGAAATCTGTAACTTCTGACCACTAACTTCTCTCGCATCTAATGTTAAGCCTGTTGGACTCACTAAACTATATCTTATAAAAATAGGATTTTGCATCGAATCCAGAACGTAACTTATTGCGGGTAAGAGGTTAGTCTGATCAAATTTTTCTGGTGCATAAGATATGAAAGGCACTTCAGATCCCATACCAAATAGATAAACGGCACTCCGTACTTTATTTGAAAAATCTTCAAAATCTTTCTCAGTTTCACTATTATTACCAAAAAACTCTCCAAGTTTTTGTTTTATATAATACATAGAACTTGCTAGATTATCAGCATCTAAAGGCCATTCTTTCCGATAATCGTGAACTATAGTTAGAAGAGTTTCATTAATCCTAATTGTTATTAAACAAACTTTGTCAAAAAATGTAAATGAAATAACTTGATCCTTAATATTTAGGTCTTCCCAACTTTCTTCACTTGCTGAGAACGCTGCCGAAGCTAAACTTGTAATTTGGTTAGGATTAATCTCAATCTCACTTTTTCTCCCAATTTTTGCAATGGAAAGTCCATTTAGATCACACAGTATCACCAAAATTGTACCCTGAGACGCCCTTAAGATTGACGTTAGGTACTTTATTAAAGAATCTCTCATACTCATAAGAAAACCATATCCTTTCTATCTTTGCTATAAATTCTCTCTGCTTTAATAACAATAATATTAATTCTTAAATATTTCTCATTTTTATTTTTAACCATCAATTTCTAACTAAAAAATTTATTTAATCTTTCCAACTTTAAATACTAAAACAATTACAATATTTGTTATTTGAACGCGGGAATTGCCAAGTCTGGTCTACGGCGCTGGACTTAGAATCCAGTCTCAGAGGAGTTCGGGGGTTCAAATCCCTCTTCCCGCATTTAATTTA
>DATKTW010000035.1:0-12384 GCA_035530895.1 Candidatus Nanopelagicaceae bacterium | reverse complement strand
AACTGAAGGCGCGGTAGGATTTGCATTCATTCCTGTTGAAACACTCGAATTGTGGATTGGATTGTTAAGATCAAATCTACTAATACGATGAATTGCTCCAATCCATAACACGGGCAAGGAAGAACTCCATGTATAATTTATTGGTTCTGAACTACCTATTTTCCAGTATGTAGCAAACCTAACAGGACCCGGAAGAGTTTGAATTCCATTTTCAATCTCCGTCCAACCACTTGGAATTGTAGAAATAGTAGTATCATCATCTATTACTATTTGGATAATGTATAAATCTCCATCGGGGCGAACCGAAGGCATATTAGCAATAAAATCGTTTGTATGTTGGTTTTCTATTGTAATATTCGTACTTTCAATTGTAGAAGAAGATTGAAGTGATACAGGTTCATTAGTTATTTGATCAGAAATAGTACTATCATCATCTATATTTAGGTAAGTATGTGAAAGAAAAGTTAATGTATACAAATTAGAAATAAGAATTAATAAAATTAAGAGGATAAAATATTTTCTATTAATTCTTATTATTTTAAACATGTTATCCCCTAAATTTCATTATTGATTATTCTATGAACCCTTTTTCTTGTTCATAATATTTATCGAATTTTCATAAAAATTATTATAATTCATCAAAAAACACTGCTCTATCATCGCATCTTAAAAAATAATAAGGCAATTTCTATTTATATTTTTTTAAAAGAAGCTAAGTTTTAAATTATAAGTACATATAAAACTCCAATATTTTAAATGATTGCTCGTTTTGATTTTTTACTTTTTTGTAAAAAGCGATAAAACCTCTGGATTTTAGATGAGTGGAGGGATGTTCATTTAGGTTCATCCAACATGAAAAAAGATATGAACTAAATTATGGTAAAGTAATTATTTTTATACATTTTCTTTCTTTCATTAGTTTAAAACCAGTTAAGATTAATTTCTCTAAAGGAATGACTTTAGTGATGAGTTTATCAATGTCTATGGTTTTATTAGCAACAAGTTCAATTGCATCCAAGAAATCTTCAGCATAGCCTATGTACGATCCTAAGATTTGTCTCTGGTATCTCACAATGTCATTTGGTTTTATTTTTGCTTCCGCACGATAATCCTGCCCAAAACACACAAGTCGAGCACCAGGAGCCCAAATTTCAGTTGCCATTTCAAACGTCTTAGAAATTCCAACAGCATCAATTATAACATCCGCTCCCTCGTTGTTAGTAAATTTCATGATTTCTTTCTGTACATTCGTAGTATCTGGATTAATCAACAAATTCGCTCCTAATTCTAGTGCTTTTTGACCACGCCATTCATCTATTTCTACGCTGATTAGTTTTTTGATTGGATGCTTTCTTATAACCGATTCGATAATCAATCCCATAGGACCGGCTCCAATTATGACTACATTATCGGATTCCTTGACATTTGCGATGTTATGGCAGTGAACTGCACAAGAAAGAGGTTCTATTAAAGAAGCAGCGACTAAATCGATTTTTTCAGGCAGTTTAAAGAGAGAACTTCTTGGCAATACGCAGAATTTCGCAAACCCACCGTTTTGAAAGATGCCAAATGTTGTTCCTTGAGCCATATATTCACAGAGATTTGACAGACCCCTCCTACAATTAATGCAATACCCGCACTTTTCATTTGGATCAGCAACGACTTTATCACCAACTTTTAAATCTTGAACGCTCTCTCCAACTTCTCTGACTATTCCTGCAAATTCATGTCCTAAAATTGTATTGTCATTAGCAGGATGTCCTCCCTCTATTATTTTTAAATCGGTACCACAAATCCCACAAGCTTTTATCTCCACTAATACTTGATTACTTTTTGTAATATTAGGTATGTCAACTTCTTCTAATTTAATATCACCACCTAGTTCATCACCTTTATGAAATACTGCTGCTAACATTTTTTCCATTTTATTTACCTCAAAATATTCATAGGAAGCTATTGGTTATTTCCCACTAAACTAAGATTTAAGATTAAATAAAAATTTTTAGCTAAAGACTTATATTAATAAAAATTGAAATTCAATTAACTAAATAAAATTAATTTTATAAAAATATAGTTGATGAATGAATGAATGAAAGAAAATCTGAGAAGGTTCCTCTTGGAAAGAGAATTGCCTTTGCATGTGGTGAAGTTGGAGATAATACCGCATTACAAATATTCTCATTCCTTATTTTTACGTTCTACTTTGCAATTGTAGGATTGCCTGTTCTTTGGATTACTGCTGGTTTTATTTTATGGTGTTTTTGGAATGCCATAAACGACCCTCTTATAGGATATCTTTCTGATCGTACTAAAACTAGATGGGGGAGAAGAATTCCTTGGATGATAGGCGCCACTATTCCATTAGCAATAGTAATGATTTTGCTTTTTACACCACCTATTGCTCTTAATTCGGACGTAATAAACTTCGTATACTTCTTTCTAATTCTTTTTCTCTTTGATACTACTTATACTGCGTTTAATCTAAATTATAATGCTATTTTTTCTGAAATGTTTGTATCTATGGAAGCTCGGAGTTCAACAGGAAAAGTTAGGATAAGTTTTGTGATGGTTGCACTGATTTTTGCGTTTATCCTTCCCACATTAATTATAGGAGATTTCTTAGGGGGTAATCCGCAAACACCCGCAACTATAAGTAAGGCATTAGGGGAATACCAATTAACAGGAATTATTGCTGCTGTTGTAATTATTATCACATATTTCATAATTTTGAAATGGGGTGTAAAAGAACCTAAACATATCTCAAAAGACGCTGAAACCGCTATGTCTTTTGTAAAAACGCTGAAAACTACATTTAAGAATAAGGCTTTCCTATGGTTTTTAATACCTGCTTTAGGAACATGGATTGCCATAAATATTTTACCAACATTGGCACCACTTTTTATGATCCATGTTCTTGGAGTTACAGATTCGGAATTAATTGGTCTTGTTCTAGCTCTACAGTTCATTGCTGCTGCCGTTTCCACTCCTTTATGGGAAAAAATTCGTGTTAAAAAAGGAGCTCGTATGGCAGGATTGATAGGAATTGCAGCATGGATAATTCCTATAATATTTTTTGCTTTCTCGATAAACATTGAAATGGTTTTTATTGTGCAAATCTTCAACGGAATTGGTTTGGGCGGAGGATTGTACTTCTACGATCAGTGTATCGCAGAAATTATCGATGAAGATGAGGTTATGCATGGCACAAGGCGATCAGGTATTTACTATGCTGTCCTTAATTTCCTTATTAGATTATCGTATATTATTAATTTCATCTTAATAGGGATAGTCTTCAGTACAACAGATTGGCAAAACTATAATCCAAATCCGGACGTAAATACGAGATTAGGACTTCAGATATTGATAGGCGTTTACCCAGCAATCGTCCTTGGACTTTCATTGATAGGGATGTACTTCTATCCAATTAAAGGTGATAGACTCAAGGAAAACCGAAGGAAATTAACAGAATTGCATGAAGAAAAGCAAAAAAGCCTTAAATAATCTAATTATTTTTTTTTATTATATTTAAAATCCATTTTTCTGGTATTATTCTTGGCATTATTTAGTCTTCATATTTCAAAAAAAGTTTGATCATCATAGAATGGGATTTCACGCCATTTTAAAACATCGGAAGAAAAATAAAAAAAATAAAAAAAAATAAAATAAAATGTTTAATTTTATAAGTTAATTACAATCTTGCTCCGCAATAAGCACAATACACTGCGGTTCCTTCACGTTTTACGGAAGTTCCGCAGTTAGAACAATAAATCCCTTTCTCTTGAGATGGTGGTTGATTAGAAGGCGTAACTTCTACATGCTTTGCCTCGCCAGTTTTAGTAGAGAATTTACCTCTCAATTCACCTCTTGCCTTGAGATCTAATACTATTGCTCGAGCATCTTTAGTTGTTATCCCTGTATTAGTGGCGATTTGTTCAATCGAAGCCGTAGGATTTTCTTCAAATTCGAGCTTAACAACATTTCTTAGCTTGCTTCTGCTTGTAAGCTTATAAATTTGGCTCGATATTATTGATAATCCAATCGCAATCCATAAAAATCCAAACCACCACCACCAGTTAAAAACATTTTCAAGGAGAGTATTAAATCCCCACCAAAGAAACATACCGGCTATGATTAGAGAACAGATGCTAAAACCTTCTGAATATTGGTTTGATTCATAATTCATGATTTATCAATTTTACATTTATAATATTCTATACTTTTATACAAATAATTCTTACAATATGAAGATGGATGCAATATATATGAGATAAAGAGACCAATATTTAATTTATCCCTTTAAAATAAAAATGAATGTTGATCTAATAGGAATTTATAGAATAATTTTTAATCTAAAGCGCAAAATTTTGCCTCCTAAGTAGGATTCACTGACTGATTTATGATTCTAAATATCTCTTTCACTTCTACTTGGTCCTCTGTTAAAAGGATAACCAAATGTTCAAGAATTTTTATTGAAAGGATATAATAGTTATCAGAATGAGTTATATTAAAATCTGGACTGTGTAATCCTATACTTTCGGCAGTTTCTTCTGCTAATTCATAAAGCTGAGATATATTTAGTGAGATCGAGGCTTTATTAAACTCGTCCTCATTAATATATGATTTCATTATTACTCCATTCAATGACGAAATCAAGACGAAGTAAACTGATGGTCCCAATTCATTTATTAAATTGTTTAGAATTGTTTCCAAATCTATTGTCAGCGTCATCTATATTATTTTATAAATTTGAATTATAAATATGTTTGGGTGAGATTTATTTAGAGTACTAGTATCTCGTATAGTTTATTTTTATATCTTAAGATGAGCCGACTATAAACGAAAGTATTTATCAACTACCAATTCGAAAATATGGAACTGGTTCAGATCTCCATTAAAATCTTTTACATTATCACTAAATTGATCTAAAAATTCCTCTGCAATCAAATCCATATATCGCCTAAAATTGTCAGATTTAAGCGAAGAATCTAAAAGACACGCAAAAATTATGTCATCTTTGACCGAGATGATAAATTGCTGGTTTTCAAAACTTATCTCCTTAAGTGTATCTCCGGTGTTTTTTCCGATAACTTCGTTTGAAAACATTAAAATAGCTGAAAGAAAACCCCCAATCTGAATGTAATTTTCTGATATTGATGTTTTATCGTCTCTAATTTTGGTAAATAATGTATGTCCAGTCGTGCTTATTATAAAAAGAGCAGATAACCCTTCAAAACTAGGAATTATCATATTGCACATATCATTAATCGAAGATAAAGAAGCATTAGAACAATACATTTGGGCTAACCTTTTTGAAACTGAACACATGATGTCGTAATTTGTGAGAGTATCCTTTTCATTGACGTAGAAAATTGCGATCTTTTTCTTGTCAAAAGAATAGAAATGAATAGAAACAGTGAAAATTCCAAGAAGATCAATTAACTTTCCCTCTTTCTTTTCTAAAATATCGGGACGATAAAGTGTTATAAGATCTTTCATAAGAGAACGGCTGATTCCTTTATTGTATATTATTTTAGAATTTTTTTCAGTTATTGATACTATTCCAACACCCAATAAATCCATTGCGTTTGGATTGTCCAATAATTCCTGATGACCCTTCTCTAATACTATCATTTTTTATTTTTTTTTCGTTTTTTTGTGGTAAAAAGTTTTTTTTGAAGCAAAAAAATAATGTTAGCATAATATTTGAGGTCAAAATCCTATTTAAATGTTTGTGTTTTTGTTATCAAAAAATATTTACAAAAAAGACTAAAAATAAGCGAAAAATCAGTTTATGTCTACTAACAATATGTTTTTTCTTATTTCAACATTTTATTTCTAAAGTTACTTTTGCATAACAAATTTGTGTTTAACATTTTTTGTGTGTGTTTTTTTCAATTTTTGTTTTAATCAGTCAATATATAAATTAAACTAGAACCATGATTACCGCTGGTATACATCGAAATATTATATAAAAATATATAGAATCAAGAACAAATAGACATAAAAGTGAATATATTTAAGTTCTAACCATAAAGGCTTTTAGAATACTTAAACTCGGCATGATTGACTCAAATACCATTTTAATGATACTGAATTCACTGGAATCGCCAAAAACTTCCTTTAAGTCTACGATAGATAAATTTGTTAAGATAGCAATCAAAATCGCAACTGATTCCGAAGATTTTAAAGATGAGTTAAAATTATACGACGACATAATTTACCATATCTACATCTATGATATCGATTATAATATCTGGATTAAAAAAAAAGGGACGTCCTTATCGTTTAATAATTCATTCTATGAGGAGAACTCAGAAAATGTCGAAATTCTTCATTGTATTCTTACAAAAAATATTACGAGAAAAATTTTAATCCGGAAAGTACAGCTATCTGATGCGTTTATGAGAGGTTTGATTAAGATCAACGGTAACCTATCTGACGCTATCCATGCAAGAAATTTATGGAAACTCTTTCTTGCTTGTATGGATTACTTAGCTGAGAAAAATGAGTAAAAATTCTATCTTCTCCTTTAGTGTTTTAGTAAAATTATTTAGAAACATAGAATTACTTTATCTTAAACACGATTTTATTGTTATTACGGGCCTATAATCTAGCCTGGATAGGGTGCCCGCCTTCGGAGCGGGATGTCGCAGGTTCGAATCCTGCTAGGCCCACTTCTTTTATAATAAATTTTTTACGCTCTTTCTAATAAGTAAGAGGCGCTTACTAAGAGAAGTTGTTCACTTGGAGCCGTTTTTTTTTCTTAAATATTTTTCAAAAATGCGAAAGAGCTTTATATATCTTAAACCTTGGGAGAGAGATCCTTCAACATTAATTTTTCCTTTCATAAAAGCGTCAGTACCGCTTATTTCTTCTCTTAAAATTTTTATTATTAAATCTTTAGTAAAGGTGATAGTAAATAACGCTTGGGGATTGACCCCTTTTTCGTAAAGAAGCCTGCCGTCTAACACTTCCAACCAATAATTAAAATTTACATCAAATACATATGTTTGATAAATGCCATCATAACCCATTAATTCCTCCTTAAGTTCTTCAGTGCTATTCATGATTTTTACAACCCCCTTAATGATTTTATCGAGTACGTGTTCAAATTTAACACCGTTCGCATCCAAATTTTCCAAAATCGAAATAAAAGGGTTATGACCCGACATTAGAGTAAACTAGTAGCTGTATACCTCTTCTAAAAAAGCCTTATTCCTATATCTAAAAGTAATAGAACAGCTATATATTTGTTTTTTTTCAGATAAAAGATTATCGTAATAATAAGACCGGAATTTTTTTATCTTGAAAAACTACTTTTATAAAAAAAAAGGACGAAAAATCAAAAACTCTTATTCCTTCTTGAATCTAATATAAAAGATTCCATCAATAGGGTATTTTTCTACAACGCTAAACCCATTAGAGGTACCTAGGTTTGTGTAGCATTCTAAATCTTGCTCCTTAACCCATCTTGTAACATATCCCGTTGAAATCTTTGTCTTTCTAATCTTGACTTCAAGGTACAGGCCATAAAACTCTTTTTCAGGAGTATCTCGTTTTGGAATTGGAAAATCCCAAACTACGAATTCTCCGCCTTTTTTTAATACGCGGTGTATTTCTTGAAAAATTTTTTGATGATTTTCGATGGGAACATACATTAAAGTGAAAAAAGCAGTTGCTGTATCAAAAGACTCATCTAAAAATTTCAGATCTTTTGCATCCATAATGATTTTTAAATAATCTCCAGGGGGAGCTTCTTTAAGTTCGGATTCGCGACGATCGATTGCGACTACGCGCTCACCTTTTAGTAGACCGATAATTCCTTCTCCTCCACCTCCAATATCTAAAATTCTCCCTGTTAATTCAACATCAGTTAAATCAATCTTTTGTAGTTCAATGAATTTAATATTCTCTTGTACCATACAGTGTTCAATCTTTCAATCTTTTAAAAATTTTATAGGAAAACAACTATATAAAAATGCCCTCCCTATTAATTAATGTCAAAAAATTCATTTCTTTTCGTAGGATAATAGCAAAGAGCGTAATTTAAATAAAATTTTTATATTTTGAATTATTTTTTTTGTTATATTAATATAGATTCAATCTATTTTTTATCAAATAAGCCCACATAGTGTAGTCCGGTCCAGCATTCGGGACTGTCACTCCTGCGACCCGGGTTCAAATCCGCATGTGAAAACCACACGCGATGAAACTCCCGGTGTGGGCGCCATCTTTTAATCTCTTATATTCTATTATTTAAAACCTACACTTTTTAATATTTTTGAAAAACTGACAAAATTATTCAAATCTGAACTAGAATCCCTAAAGGCTTATAAAAACTTTATGAAATTTGTAGAGAAAACGATTAAAGGTTTTTATATCAAAATATCTTATCTATAATCATAAGTTAATTTAATACTAAATGAAAAAAAGAAGTTAAAATTTAAAAAGAGGTTTAACAATAATGGTTGACGAAGCATTACTAAAAGAAATTAAGGAAGCAATAGATGCTGGCGCTGCCGCATCTGACGTGAAAGACACTCTAAAAGTTTACGAGCTCTTTAAGCAAGTAGCTGAAGAGAACGAAGACTTAAAAGAGGAATTAGAAGATATGGATATTACTATCCAGATGAATATAACTGATGCAGATGCTAAGTTTTGGTTAAAAGCCCACGACGGTACTTTGGAATTTGGCGAGGGCGTGGTTGACAACCCATCATTTACATTCTCTGCTGCTAAAGAAATAGCTGCAGGAATGCTCTTTGGCGAGGTAGATGCAACCAGCGCGTATATGGCCGGTGATATTACCGTAGAGGGTAATTTACAAGATGCAATGGCCTTTCAAGAGATTATTGAACTTGCCTTAGAAGCTCTTGAAGATTTGTTTGAAAATTTATAAAAATCCAATATTTCCTTCAATCTTATACCAAAATCTATTTTTTCTTTTTTATTCAATTATTTATTTTTCTAAAATATGTTAAATCCAAAATTGTATACCACTTAAAATGCGACAAATTTGGTAAAATAATTCTGTGGTAGAATGGTATAAACTCGGATTTCACACTATAAATAATAAGAGAAATAAAACCTTTTTATATAGTAAAAAGTTATACATTATAGTATTTGTTTAATCGATTAAAATCTTAAATAAAATACGAAATCAAAAAAGTAAAAAAAAGGTTGAAAAATCATGGTTGATGAAGCATTAATAAAAGAAATGAAAGGGAAATTTGAAGGCGGAGCAGCTGCCTCGGATGTAATGGATACTTTAAAAGTGTTCGAGATGTTCAAACAGATTGCCGAAGAAAATGAAGACTTAAAAGAAGAATTAGAAGATATGGATATTACAATCCAGATGAATATAACCGACGCAGGTAAGAAATTTTGGCTCAAGGCTAAAGAAGGGACGCTAGAATTCGGTGAAGGCGATGTAGATAATCCATCATTCACATTCTCCGCAACTAAAGAAGTAGGCTCTGGAATGCTCTTTGGCGAGGTAGATGCAACTTCCGCTTACATGGCCGGTGATATTACCGTAGAAGGTAATTTACAAGATGCTATGGCCTTTCAAGAGATTATTGAGTTAGCCTTAGAAGCTTACGAAGATTTAGCTGAAGATTTATAAAAAGTCTATAATTTAACCAGTGTAAAACCTTTCGCGAAATCTCTATCTATTTTTTTTTATTTTTTTTATTTTATTAATTCAAATTTTATTCTTTATAGCTTCAACTCTAAAGACTTTATCATTTTTTTTTACCGGTTTATCCACTAGAATACCCACTGTTAATCGGTCGTTTTTAGTTTTAATCCGAGGTGTTTCAGTTAAGTTTTGTTTTTGTTTTATTTGTAATGAGGTAATTTTCTGTCGTAAATAGGTATCTGTATGTGTGCCAATTATAAATATTTCGTCATTAATTTTTAAACTTCCTTTTGTTAACAAGATTTTAGCTGCTTTTTTATCGGGAAAGTAAGAGAGTACTTTTCCAACTTCCACTTTTTTATAATCGGAAATGTTGCCGTCCTGTTCTCTTTGAATTTCGCTACCTTTAGGTTGCCCAAAGTAAAAACCCGTTGAGAATCCTCTGTTGTAAACTTTATTTAACCGGTTTAACCATTCATTGACTTTATCTTGTGTAAAGGACTTCTCGTAGTAAGCATCAATCGCTTCTTTATAGCACGAAGTCGTTTCTTCTACATATATTGGATCCCGCATTCGCCCTTCGATTTTAAAAGCGTCAATACCGGCTTCTATTAAATGGGGGATATATTCGATCATGCATAAGTCTTTGGAATTAATGAAAAAAACTCCATCGTAGAGGAATTCGTTTGACTGATCGTCGTACACTCGCCACATTCTCCTACATGGCTGAATGCATCTACCTCTATTAGCTGAATATTCCTGAGAGCCACAAATTTCCGCTGAAAAGTAACATCGCCCCGAAATAGACGTACATTGGGCACCATGAACAAATGTTTCAATTTCAGCCTTGTGAATTTTACTTTTAATATCTTTAATCTGATCCAGAGATAATTCTCTAGCAAGAATTAACCGTTCTGCTCCTAATTTTTCGTAAAATTCGACTGTTCGAGAGTTTGAAATATTTGCTTGGGTCGAGATGTGGAAAGATAAACCTTTTTCTTTAATCATTTCAATTACTCCAATGTCGTGAACGATAATGGCGTCTATGTTTGCTCTAACAGCAGTATCTAAAACCTCATTAAGAAGGTCAAATTCGTTTTCATACATTATTACATTCGTGGTCAGATAAGCTTTAATATTGTTCTTGTGACATTTTTTCACTATGTTTTCTAAATTTTCGAGTCTGAAATTATCACTAAACATTCTCATGTTAAAGGCTTCAACACCGAAATAAACCGCGTCAGCTTTACCTAAAACTGCGTTTAAAGATTTGGCATTTTTTAGTGGCGCCATTAGTTCTACTTTCTTTTGTTTGATTTCTGGCATTTTATTGTTATTAACGGTTAAAATTTAATTATTATAATTAGAATTAAATTAATTTATACTCGATAGAAATTAATGACAAAAAGAATAAAAAAAAATTGCTTGTATTTATTAAAGAACTGCAAACCACAAATAGAAGAGGAAAGCGCCTATAATAAAGTATAATACTGCTGAGATGTAAGTCATGTGTTTAGAATAATTGCGAAATCTTTTACCGGATTCAGTCCAAATTGTGTCTACTTGAAAGTATGGGCTTGGACCTCGTCTGTACCACCCTTGAATTCTTACTTTTTGTCCTACTAATCGATCAGCTCTCGCAAGCGCCCACCAGAAATCCATAAGTCTAAACCCAAATCGGTAATCGATGTACATCAAACCTGTATTATCCTGGAAATATAAATCCTCAGATAACCAATATCCTGCTATTCCTTTTCCTACGATTACGCCGTCAATAATGGAGGGTTTAGGACGCACAGGAGACACATTTATGGTAGTAACTAATTCTACAACATTGTTAGGCTCAAATCCGCTCCGATACATAAAAGATGTTCTACCAATAACACTAAAACCCATAACAAAAAATCCGATAGCCCATAAAAGAACTATGGTGTTAAATGTAATTAAAGTTCCAAGGGACAATAAACCGATAAAATCTAAAATCCATACCGCTGAAAGTGCGATTAATATTATAAATATTATGGTAGGTAATTTCTTTACGAAAAGATCGGTTATAAATTCACCAGCCATAGATTTGCCTACTTGAAATTCTTTGATTTTTCTTGCTTCGGAAAAATCGTATTCAATAGGAACTCCATATGTTGCACATTGTTCATTTAATCGTTGAATTCTTTTTGCAGGTAATGGATGAGTGCTGA
This sequence comes from Candidatus Nanopelagicaceae bacterium, assembly GCA_035530895.1. GTDB lineage: Archaea > Asgardarchaeota > Lokiarchaeia > Sigyniarchaeales > SOKP01 > SOKP01. The sequence goes on along the minus strand of DATKTW010000035.1, from coordinate 546 downwards.
AGATCTGAAAGTATTTTGCCCAAGGATTAAAGAGGTCCCACCCTGCAGCAGCTTCAACCGCGTACTTTGAAATTTGACCATTTCTATCCATAGTTTGAACAGCTACATCTTTAGCTTTCTTTGGATCAAAAATTCCTAAACCTCGTAGTGCTCTCACACTAGATTTTTGTTTCTCCTTAATCTCTGTTTCAGTTCCACTTGCTAGTAGGCCGTAAGCGATTTTGACGAGCGCTGTTGATAAATGATTTGGATTTTCAGTTAATTCAGCGGCATGTTGATCGGCGAAATATTCACGAATTCGACTTACGACCAGTGATATTAAGTAGCCGATGTAATAAGATATGTAAGAAACTACAGCTACAACAATTAAAGCTAAACCAATATAACTTCCTGCGTTATCATCTTTAGAGCTTCTAAAACTTGAAAACCGTGCTGTATAGTAAGACCATCTGGCTATCGTTAACAATATTAAAGGAATTGCAAATACTACCGTCATTAAAATGAAATCGTTATGCACGATGTGACCTAGTTCGTGAGCAACCACTG
>DATKTW010000034.1:0-15436 GCA_035530895.1 Candidatus Nanopelagicaceae bacterium | reverse complement strand
GTAGCGCGGCAGGCTTTTAACCTGAAGGTCGTGGGTTCGATATGTTTGTTCGTGTAGTACAAACGCGAAACTCCCACATGGCCCGCAATTCTCTATAATTCCGTATTACAATAGAGTTTAAATCAAAAATATGTATTCATTTTTCATCTTCTAATTTGAATCCAACAATCGATAAACATTAATTTCACCAAGAATTACTATTCGTAATATTATCCTTTACAGTTAATCCGTATGCAAGATTCAGAATTTAGATTGCCTTCTGATGAATCAGAACAATTACTCGTAAAATCCCAAGATGCTTCTAATGAAGATTATGGATGTGAACCTTACAAAAGAAAGATAGAGGACTTATTAAAATATGGAGTTATAAATTTAGATAAGCCGAGCGGTCCCACGAGTCACGAAGTAGTTTCGTGGGCTCGTAAAATTATAGAAACTGAAAACGCTGGACATGGGGGAACATTAGATCCAAAAGTTACTGGAGTATTACCTTGTGCACTTGGTAAAGCCACCCGGGTTCTATCGGCATTATTGTATGCGGGGAAAGAATATGTAGGAGTTATGCTATTACATACTCCCGAAAATTTAAAAAAAATTGAAAAAGTGTTCAAAATTTTTACGGGTAAAATTTATCAGACTCCTCCAATTAAATCTTCAGTTGTGAGAAGATTAAGAGTAAGAGAGATTTACTATACAAAAATCTTAGAAGTAAATAATAACCACATCTTGTTTAAAGTTGGATGTGAAGCTGGTACGTATATTCGAAAACTTTGTTTTGATATCGGTGAAGCTTTATGCTCGGGAGCCCACATGTTGGAGTTAAGACGAACGAGGGTGGGCCATTTCAGAGAAGATGAGACTTTAATTACTTTGCAAAATCTAAAAGATGCTTACACCATTTACAATAATGAGGGTGACGATTCTTATTTAAGGAAAATTGTTTTTCCTATGGAGAAAATCGTATCACACCTCCCTAAAATTTATGTGAGAGATACTGCCGTAGACGCTTTATGCCATGGAGCAGACCTAGCTTCTGCTGGAGTGTGTTATATTGATGCAAGAATTCAACCTAACATGCAAATTGTGTATATGACCCTCAAAAAAGAATTAATAGGTTTTGGTACAGCTATAATGGAAGCCATGAAAATCTACAAAGCGAAATCAGGAATAATTGCTAAAACGAATAAAATTTTTATGGAACGAGGGATCTATCCAAGGTGGAACGAAATTAAAACCAAATAGGAAAAGATCGACGAACATGGAGAAAAAAAACCAACACTATTCCTCACAATTTCCTGACGTTGGAGTTAAAGTCTTTACCGTTCCAGTTAGCCTACATCGCCATTTATACTTGTTTAAAACGGTTACAGGGATTTTTTCCTATAAAAAATTGGATTTGGGTACAAAAGTGTTTATTGAATACATGACTCTTCCTAAAAAAGGAGATCATTTACTTGATTTAGGATGTGGTTATGGGGCTATAGGGATAGTTCTAGCGTACTTGAGTCCGCAAAGCTCTGTTTATTTAATTGATACAAATAAAAGAGCACTCTGGTGCACTAGGGAGAACATAAGGTATAATTTATCCGAAAGATCAGGTAAAGTAATAGTTTTGCATGGTAGTTATTTTAAACCTTTACAAAACAAAAATATAAAATTTGATGCGATCTATATGAATCCTCCACTAAGAAATGGCAGAAAAGAATTTCTCGCATTGTGCAAAGATATACCATCGTTTCTGAAAAGAAATGGACAATTTCAATTTGTAATAAGAAAAAAAATGGGAGCAAATTATATTTACAATTATTTAATCCAAAATCTTTCAGGTTTATATGAAAAAATAAATGTGACTTTTAAGAGATCAGGATATTGGATTTTCAGTTTAGTGTCAATTTAGACGAAATGTTGAAGTTTTCATCTTTCAAAATACCGCTACCACGATTAGCATTTGTAAAAATTTAATAGAATAATAATGAAAATGGTAAAATTTTTTAGAAATAGAATATTTTTTGAAACAATTAGCGAGGAAAGAGGATTTTTTTTTGGCAAAGAAAAGAAAAATAGATGTTCTGCTTCATGAACTAGTCCCGAAACATTACCTTTTAACGAAAGAAGAATCGCAGAATTTATTAGAGAAATACAAAATTAATATTTCTAATTTACCCCAAATGTTTGATAATGACCCGGTTTCAATCGCAATTGGAGCAAAAGAAGGAGACATCATAAAGATTGTAAGAGAATCTCATACAACAGTAAAATTTGTAAATTATTATCGTTATGTCAGGAAAGAAAAAGTGTAGAAAAATTTTTTAATTAAAAATAATATTTTAATAGGTTAATCAAAATTGAGTTCTGAAAATTTATCCAATAACGACAAGTGGGTCGTGCTAAAAAGCTTATTTGACGAAAAAGGTTTAGTTCGCCAGCACCTCGATTCTTACAATAATTTTATTGAAGAAGAAATGCAAAGCATCGTCGATGAATCTGGCGAAGTAATACCAGATATCCCGGGATTCAAAATCAATTTCGGGAAGATCAAAGTGGGAATACCAAAAGTTAGAGAAGCAGATGGTGCTACTATGGAAATCACGCCCATTGAGGCTAGGATACGAGAGTTAAGTTATGCAGCAGACATTATCCTAGAAATGACACCTATAACTATAGATGAACGAACTCAAAGGGAGGAGGCAGAGGAAACGTTAGACATATATATTGGTAAGATTCCTATAATGCTAAAAAGTTGTCGATGCCCTTTGGAAAATTTGACTGAACAAGAATTAGTTAATCGAGGAGAAGATCCACTTGATCCAGGAGGATATTTTATCATTAATGGAACAGAGCGTGTACTGGTGACTCAAGAAGATTTAGCCCCTAATAGAATTTTAGCTGAAGAGGCAAGTCGAAGTTCGAGTGCCACACACCAAGCAAAGGTTTTTTCAACGAGAAGTGGATTTCGAGCACCAGTAACTATTGAGAGAAAGAAAGATGGTAATTTAAGAGTTTCTTTTCCCTCGGTTCCTGGGAAGATTCCCCTCGCGATATTAATGCGTGCTTTAGGATTACAATCGGATAAAGAAATTTTTGAAGCCATCTCGGAAAATGAAGATATCCAAAAAGAATTAATTCCAGTTATAGATGTTGCGTCCGAAATCCAGGTTTTAAAAGACTCTGAGAAATCCCAACAAAATTCATTAGATTACATTGGAAAAAGAGTCGCCATTGGCCAAACAAAAGACTATCGTATTCGGAGAGCGCTTCAAGTTTTAGATCGATATCTTTTACCTCATGTTGGAAATGCCGAAGAGGACCGTATCAAAAAAGCGTATTATTTAGGACAGATGGCTCAAAAAGTTATGGAACTTAACTTAGGGCTTCGAGAAGCCGATGATAAAGACCATTACGCTAACAAAAGGTTGAAATTAGCTGGAGAATTATTCACTTCTCTTTTTAGAGTTGCATTTCTAAACCTCGTAAAAGATATTAAATATCAATTAGAACGTACCGCGGTACGAGGACGAGCTCCTAATATTAAAACTGCTGTGAGAGCAAATGTAATTACTGAAAGAATTAGACACGCTTTAGCAACAGGTAACTGGGTTGGAGGAAAAGCGGGGGTTAGTCAACTATTAAATCGAACAAATCACGTAGGAACTTTAAGCCATTTAAGGAGAGTCATATCTCCATTAAGCAGAAGTCAACCCCATTTTGAGGCGAGAGATTTGCATCCTACGCAGTGGGGGAAGATTTGTCCTGCAGAAACACCAGAAGGACCAAACTGTGGGCTAGTTAAAAATCTTGCACTTGCTTCAATAATTTCCGTTGGTGCAGACGAAAGAATTATAGAAAATATACTATTTGATCTCGGAGTAATTCCGATAAGCGAAGTTAAAAGCGTAAGAGGAGAAAAAGTGAGCATTTTTCTAAACGGAAAATTAGTTGGGATTCATCAAAAATATAACCCATTCACAAATCAACTTCGAGAAAAGAGACGGAAAGGTGAAATTGGTCAACATGTTAATATTGGGTATTATCACGATTCTAAAGAGGTGCAAATTAATTGTGACGCTGGACGAGCCACGCGACCCTTATTTATCATCAAAAATAAGGAATTATTGATTACAAAGGAAGATATTGAAAAACTCAAGCAAGGTAAGTATAATTGGTCAGATTTAATTCAGAAAGGCGTTATAGAATACTTAGACGCAGAAGAAGAAGAGAACGCCTATATTGCGATGTTTGAAGAAGATATCACAGCCGAGCACACTCATTTAGAAATCTCCCCGGCAGCTATATTAGGAATTTGCGCTTCTATTATTCCATTTCCAGAACACAACCAGTCTCCACGAAACACGTACGAAGCAGGAATGGTTAAACAAGCTTTAGGTTTATTTGCGGCAAACATGCATCTACGGCTTGATACGCGGGGTCATACGCTTCATTACCCCCAACAAGCGCTCGTAAAAACCAGTCCTGTGGAAATAATAGGAATTAACCGTAGACCTGCTGGACAAAATTTCATAATCGGGATGATGAGCTTTGAGGGATACAACATTGAAGACGCTATAGTAATTAATAAAGCCTCCATCGAGCGAGGATTAGCTCGGAGTCACTTCTTTAGAACTTACGACGCCGAAGAAAGAAAATATCCGGGAGGAGAATTAGATAAATTTGAGATACCAGAGAGAGGCGTAAGAGGGTTTAAATCTGCTGAATCTTATAGATTACTATCAGAAGAAGATGGCATTATCGAACCTGAAACTACTGTTAATGGCGGTGATGTCCTTATCGGTAGAACTTCACCTCCTCGGTTCATTAAATCCTACGAAGAATTTGAATTGATGCAGCCTAACAGACGGGAAACATCAAAAAACATGCGCCATAACGAAAAAGGCATCGTTGATACGGTTATAATTTCAGAAACCGTTGATGGAAATAAACTGGTAAAAATTAAAGTCAGAGATTTACGCATTCCAGAATTAGGTGATAAATTTTCCTCCAGGCATGGGCAGAAAGGAGTGCTTGGATTAGTTGAACCAGCTGAAGATATGCCCTTCACATCCAAGGGTGTGATTCCAGATATTATTGTAAATCCTCACGCAATGCCTTCACGAATGACGCTTGGACAACTTTTTGAAGGTATTAGCGGTAAGATAGCATGTGCAACCGGTAAATTAGGTGACGCAACTGCCTTCGAGTGGAAAGACATCACCAAACTCCAAGAACAATTGGTTGAAGCGGGATTTGAATTTAACGGTAGAGAAGTAATGTATAACGGTATTACGGGTAAAAAATATGAAGCTGGAATCTATTGCGCCCCAATTTATTACCAAAAATTGTATCATCTTGTTGCTGATAAACTCCACGCTAGGGCGAGAGGACCCGTTCAAATCTTAACAAGACAACCAACAGAAGGTAGAGCAAGAGAAGGGGGATTACGATTTGGCGAGATGGAAAGAGATTGCTTAGTAGGGCACGGATCTGCTTTGTTGTTAAAGGAGAGGCTTCTTGATGAATCCGATAGAACTGTTGTCTTAGTTTGCGAGAAGTGTGGGCTTCTTGCTGTTTATGATAGAAACAGAGATAAGAGATATTGTCCTGTATGTGGGGAAGGAACGGTTATATCTAAGGTTGTATGCTCTTATGCATTCAAACTACTTCTCCAAGAAATGATGTCTCTTGGATTAGCTCCTAGGCTCAAGTTGAAAGAAAAAATATAATTTTTTTTCTCTAGTATTGTTTTAACTTTCTTTTATTACAGCTTAAAAAATAAAGAAAAAAAATAATAGATAGGGTCTTTGGATTAACCGAAGTCAACAAAATTATACAATTCTGGAATCAGGGAATATATTACGTATAAAATGAACAATGTCAAGAGCGAAACCCATAATGCTTGTTCCCAAGAAATATCTACTAAGAATTTAGTAAAAGCTAACAGGAAAAGAAAGAATATTATTGGCGCAAAATTTCCAAGAAAGTTCTGACCCCCACCATCAATTGCTGATCTTAAAGAAGCCAATGCACCACCTATATAATTCAACACCAACATAATTGCGTTGACGATCACGGGAAGTATTAAAACTGCAATGAAAGCTAAGACGAGGATTAAAACCCATTTGTCTGAGGCTTTAGTTTTTGACACAACTAGCAGAACAGCAATGTACATAATTAGGAATACTACGACAGTCGCCAGGATTAACCATAATATAAATAATAAAGTACTTTCTAGTTGAAATAACATTTTTGTTCTCCTTTTAATTGAGTTAAATTTATTTTTTTTTTAAATTAAGAAAAAATACACTCCTTCTTTTATAAAGATTAACAAATATAATATTGATTTTTTAAGAGATAGGAGCTAACTCATAACAGTATTTAAAAGCGTATTTGTATTAGAAGAAAATCAATCCTCAATTACGCCAAGTAGAATTATATCCCAAATGTAATTAGGAAAAAGTGGAAAGAAAAACCCAACAAAACCGCAGAAAAACTTATTGAAATAATAGAGAGTTTAATGGATATTTCTCTGCCGTATCTTGTATAGACGACTAAAGTAGTCAAAGTTAATAATCCAATTATGAGAAAAATCCACGCTAATATCCATATAGTTAATGAGGGAACTTGAAACCCGTTGATTTGTAGGAATATAAATAACATTAAAAATCGTATTATATTTTTGTAGTTTGAGTAAGATCTTATTATTTATTTTTTTTTAACTTTATCAATCTGAAATTAAACAAGTCGACAAAAGGAGGATAAAAAAATAAGTTAATTTGTTTTAGAAGAATAAAATACGTTTTTTGCTTTCTTAAGATAAGAGATAAGATACGGCATACCATTAAACTTATTTTTGAGAAATATCAGCAACTCTTGAAACTCATACTTTCTATGAAGAATTCCACTTCTAAGTAAAGAAAGCGTAAATAACACGTAATTTTTTCTTAGGATTTCGAATCTTTTAGAAAATTTATTTGTTCTCCTATAAATCATGGACTCATTCATGAAATTAAGCATGGAGTTCTGTATATCGTTATCCAATAACAATTTATCAAGTTGTAATGAAATGTTATGCACTGAAGTAAGATAGTACCTTTTGCTGAAGAAAAGGCACAAATAGAATCCAAATTTAAATACCGCTTTTGTAAATTCTCTCTTGGCTTGTGCAGAATTCTCCTGAATTTTGCTCTCTTTTAGACTTTTATCCAAATGATAAAGGCATCTAGCTAAAATATCGTTATAATCAAAATCAAGATTAAAAGGGTCTGGAACTTGCTCTCTAATATCTTCTCCGTATAAAAGTTGAGAATTTTCTTTAAATTTTAAATCCAATAGGCTCCATTCATAATTTGCGAAGGATTCCTGAACGAAAAGCTTTTTTGTTTTTAGTCCTTGAATAGTGTTATATCCTATCCATACATTATGGTTATCAAATTTTCTAACTTCGTAACGAACATCGGTCCAATCGAGTTTCGTAATATCGTCCAAGGTAGATACTATTACAATTACATCAATATCAGTATTTCTCCAATTGGATGGAAGATTTTTATCATAATAACTACCAATACCAAAAATGCTAATAATATCGCCTTTTAAATTAGTCAGTAAATATTTAATGATACTTGAAGTTATGTTGTCTACTCCTTTGATTTTATTCACGACTTATTGTATAAATTAAAATTTAAAGATACCTTCTAATTATATTATCATATTTAGATTTATATTAATAAAGAAATAAATGGTTGATATAAAAATGCATTTTTTGAGCGAACTAGTGAAAAACCCCATTTTAGAAGATCCTTTTAGGCAGCACTTGAACATCCATCGCCATTTTTACCGGTATTCTAAGGGGGTTTTTATTGGCCCTGCTTTAAAAATCTCTAAAACTAAAGCAAAAATCACCATGAAAGGTGCTCATGAATATGAAGATTTAATTTTAGAAATAGTTACAAAAACAATTTCTAATTCTCAGGAAATTTTCGAGATTATGGGAAAATTGATAACTGGTAGCGATATGACAAAAATCATATCAGAATTAGGCTTAAACTGGGTTTTGAAAAAATCAACGGGTAAAACACAAAATTATAAAGCAGATTTCGTCGATCAAATAAATAAGGATTTGTTACTCCAAATTATTGATGTATTTCGAGAAAATAGCTATTTACTTTTATCGTATAACAGAAATGCAAATTGCAGAGTTACCACGAAAAAAAATATACCTCAACCGTCTAAAAAAAAGGTAGAAGACGACGACATAAGCAAGAGAATACAGTTTTGCACTGGAATGCTCAATAATACAGACGCTAATCTCGAAATGATGTTAGATTTTACAGTCCCTGATTTTAAATCAGAACTTCCGAATAATTGGAAATCACTTACAATACTTAACAATTATAACATAAACCAAATCGAGATTCCAACAAACGTAAAAGATACTCGATTGTTAAGGATTATGGGGATAAGAAAAGGCAAGATGATTCGGTCTCTTGAGATTGATGGCGACCTTATCGAAAAACAGTATTCTATCGTAGTATAATGAAATGGAACCTTAGGTCTTTTTCAATACATTTCACAAAATTTAACTTTTATGAAAGACTGAAATTTATAATGAATAGTGAAATCATAGGAGACAGAACAAAATGAATGATTTAAGCCCATTATTAAGGACCTTTTTATTCGTTATAGGCGGAGATATCGCTATCGAGGTCGGGATAGAATTATTGAATTCTGAAGAAAAAGATATCACAGATGAAGGAATAACGGAAAATATTAAAGCACGCATAAAAAATTTAGATTCGGAAATAAGTCCGGAAATAAGTTTTGAAGAAGACGGTCTTGAAGTTTTAAAATTAAATACTGTTCGCAAAACACTCTACAAGTTGTATAATGGGAAACTAGCTCAATTTAGGAGAATACGCGATAAATCTACGGGTTGGTTTATATATTATTGGTGGCATGAATTTGACTTATTCGAAGAAATTCTAATGGAAAAAAAGAGACTAATTGAGACAAAACTAAGGGAACGGTTAAAGTTCGAGGAAAATAATTACTTTTTTGTATGTAAGATTTGCCCAGATTCGACCTTAAAATTTAACTTTGACACAGCTTTTGAATTAAATTTTAAGTGCCCTAAATGTGGTAGTCCATTAGAAGCTCAAGATAATCAAGAATTGATTCAATTTCTAAAAGAAAAAATTGTTTTAATTGAAAACCTTGATTTAAGAGTTAATTAGATAGAGTTAGATTTTCTTTAGAACTCTAAATTTAATATTTCCATCATAAGACCAGTGTGCTAAGCTTAAAATATTTAACAATTTACTTCCGATTTCTAGAAATTTGAAGCTGTTAGATTGTCACTTTTTTCTTCTCTTCACCATAGCAATATCCCCTAAAGAAGTACTACTAGATTTCTTCATATACTTGTTCTGCGTGATACTAGGCTCAATTTCGTCTACTTTTTTGACTAGAGTAATTTCATACACTTGTTCAATTTTCTTGGCTAGTTTAATTGTGGGTTCAACTTTTCCTGTTTCGATTCTCCGAAGTAAGGATGGTTTTTCATTTAATTTTTGAGCAAATTGATCTTGATTCAATCCCCGAGAGTTGCGAGCGTTTCTAATCCTAGTAACATAGTCTGCTACTATTTCTAAACCGTCGTCAATTTCTCTATTATACGCCTTTTTCTTGGCTGGAGATTTAGGTTTAGCATAGTTCTGCTTGACTTTGCCGGTAGCTCTAGGGGCATTTTTGATTTTAACACCGTACTGGGCACAACTTTGACATACAGTGATTTTTGCTCCTTCTATTAAGACTTTTTGCCCTTGCCCCCATATTTTTCCACCACAAATAGGGCATTCCTTCTCAAATTGACTCGCCATTTTTTTCGACATAAAATAACCATGCATTCATTAATTTTCAAGGAACGGAACTACATATTATGATTGGGAAAGAGAATTCTTATAATTTTTGGTTTTTAGACAACGCTCGTTATAATTTATAATCCAAAAATTTTTTAAAACTCAAGTTTTTTATGATATTAGCGTATTACCTTAAATTTATATGAACACATTGTTATTATTAATTTAGGTAGTATCTTAATAATAAAGTATGTTTAAGATGGGGATTTAATTACTTGACAACGACCAAAGAGAGCAGAAAAAAAAAAGAAGAAACAAAAGATGAAGAATATTTAATTACCTATACCAGACATCTAGAAAAAAGGTTAAGAAATTTAGAAACAGAAAAACAGTTACTAGATGCTGAGCGTTTAAGGTTAGAACAAGAGTTAAGCAGCTTACGAAATGAGATAGATAGGTTAAGAGAACCACCGTTAGTAACAGCTACTGTAATAGATATGTTAGAGGATTCCGGGAAAGTAATCGTAAAAAGCTCTACCGGTCCTAGCTTTGTCGTTAACCCGAGTAGGAAAGTAAAAAACGAGAGTTTAACTCCTGGGATGAGAGTAGCATTAAATCAGAGAACATTTGCTATAATGGAAACCTTACCAACAAAGTTAGACCCCTTTGTTAAAGGAATGGAAGTTATTGATGCAGTCCCAGATATATCGTACGAGGACATAGGCGGACTGGACGATCAAATTATGGAAGTTCGTGAAACCGTTGAATTACCTCTATTAAAACCAGATCTGTTTAAAAAGGTAGGAATTGATCCCCCTAGAGGAGTTTTACTTTATGGTCCACCCGGAACTGGGAAAACTCTAGTAGCAAAAGCCGTTGCACACGAAACAGAAGCGACATTCATTAGGATTATAGGTTCGGAATTAGTACAAAAGTTTATAGGGGAAGGTGCTCATTTAGTAAGAGAGGTTTTTAATTTAGCTAAACAGAAAGCCCCAGCAATTTTATTTATAGACGAATTAGACGCTATTGGGTCTCAGAGATTAAAAATCGCAACTTCTGGGGATCGCGAAGTTCAGCGAACATTAATGCAACTACTAAGCGAGTTAGATGGATTTGAGGAACGCGGAGACGTGAAGATAATTGGCGCTACAAATCGAATTGATATCTTAGATCCTGCTTTATTAAGACCAGGAAGGTTTGATCGCATGATTGATTTTCCCATACCTAATAAGGAAGCAAGAGAATCAATTTTTAATATACACTCAAGAAAACTAAACATTGAAGGTGAGGTTAAATTTAAGAATTTTGTCGATTTAACTGAAGGTGCTACTGGAGCAGATATTAAAGCTATTTGTACTGAAGCTGGAATGTTCGCAATAAGAAAAGACTCAGAAAAGATTATTAAAGAAGATTTTATAGAAGCGGTAAATAAAGTAATGAGTAAGATAAAAGATAAAGAGATTCAATCGAGGTTATACTCCTAACTATTTTTAGCCAAACATATTTATTACCTCCAATCTTATTTTTCGTTAAATCTTTTGTAAGTAAATCAATATGGATATTAAATTCATTTTGGCTTTAAGAAAGGTTAAAGCTATTTGCGATTACCAATTTGGGCAAGCGATAACGGATATTTTATTCAAAGACGAAAGCGAGATTCAAATAATTTTTTCCAGAAACACAGGAAAAATAAAACACATCTACCAAGATAGTAATCTATTGCTTAATTTAAGACCTACGAATGGGTTCTTCACACTTAGTCTATTTTCAGCAGAAAGGATAATCAGCAACACGCCCTCACCTAAACTTAGGGCAATTGTTATGAGTGAAGTCTCAGAATTCATTAGAAAGGGTCGAAACGTCTTTTGTAAGCATGTAGTTGATATCGATAGTACGTTAAGACCCAACGATGAGGTTATCGTAGTTAATCAAAACAACGATTTATTAGCAATTGGTAAATTAGTGATTCCAGTCCCATATGTTAGGAGTTTTCAAACTGGAATTGCACTAAAGATAAGGAAAGGAATAGGTAAATCTAAATTATAATCTTAATTAAATTAGTATAATATATAGCATGTGGAGATGTTGAAAAAAATGGTTAAATTACCAAAAGAGATGCAACAAAAAGAAAAAAGCAAACCAACTCGCCCCCAAGTAACTAAGAAGAGAGAAGGTCAGCAAGTTGCTTCCAGACAGATGCGTCGCCGAATGCAACAACAAGGGATTGACATGGATCAGATCGATGCGACGCGAGTTATAATCGAATGTCAGGATAAAACCCTGGTAATCGATCAGCCAGAGGTAATCCTAATGAAGCAGATGGGTCAGGAGATGTATCAAATCATTGGCGACGCAGAGGAATATTCCTCAGGAGAATTTACAATTGATGAAAGAGTAGAAGCGGAGAGTATTGAATCAACGGAAGAGAACTTTTCTAAACCGGTTATTACCGATAATGATATCATGTTAGTAGCCGCTCAAGCAAACGTGGATAAAGAAGAGGCTAATGCGGCGTTAATAGATAGTGACGGAGATATTGCTAAAGCGATTATATATCTAAAAAACAAACCGTAAAATTCGTAACAGGTGCTTTTGGAAAAAAAAAAGTATTAAGAATCATAAACCATTCCATTTTTTATAACTACTATGGTATAAACAACATGTCAAAAGTAAAGAAAAAATCACCTAGATTAGACGGGAGCTTGTCGGAAGAAGATCTAATATTCGAGAAAATTATTTATTTTTCAGGGTGGATTTTTTTACTAATCTTACTCGTATTTCTCGGAGCGTTTTTGGGTCTTGACTTTATTTTTGGTTTGATTGAATTACAGCTAAACGCACCAAGTTTTAGCGTGATCATTTTCACGGGAACTAATTGTGCAATAAGTTTTGCTCTCGCAACGAGAATTAAAAAAAATAGAGATCAAAAAAAGAAATTGTTTGTTGATTGGTTAAAGGGCGAATTTCTGTTTTGCGTGATTGCGATTCTAGTTGTTGCCATTTACCAATGGTAGGTACTTATTACTATTGATTGAACGACTACTTATAATCATCTCTTGAAGGATTAAATACATCTATAACCTCTGAATCTTCTAAGATTGTTGCTCCATGTTTTTCATTTGATTCAAAAACGTAACTATCGCCGGCTCCTACTACAATATTTCCTTTTTCAGTTTCGAATTGTAACTTTCCTGTTATCACGAAACCTATTTGATGCTCCTTATGAGAGTGTAAAGGTATGTACGAATTTTTATTCAACGAAAAATAACATAGCATCATGTCATTATTATACACTAATGTCTTCCTGTAAATTCCAGGTAGCATTTCAACAGCTTTTACAGAGCTTTTGCTTACTGGTTTTTTGCTCAAATTAAACACGTCTTATTTTTGATTGCTTCAACTTTTTCTTTATATGTAATCGTAGTTAATAGTTATTAAATCTAGTAGAGATCAATAAAAAATTACAAAATCGGGAAAGACGACAATTTTAATATATTGCGTGAAATATCGAGAATAGTAATTACCCGAATGAAATTTTCGAAAAGAACAGAGTTTATTCTGTGAATTTTTGAGCTGGATATTCAGGTTTTGATTAAAGTAGTAATAGAATAACTTTATAACGGAAAAAAAAATACATTTTTATATCAAAAGAGGCAAAGTATAAACGATAATAAATATTCGTTAAGGGTATTGTTTCGGTTCATAGCGCCGACAAAAATTTTAGACTTTAAACCTAATCATTTACCTTTACCACATATTTAGGAATACTAAATTAAAAAAAATTAATGATTATTATGATATTGACTCCAGAATCTGATACAAGGAAAGATGAAAAAGGGCTTGAAAGGGGATTTCTAAAAAATTTATTACCAAGCGTCTCACGAACGGAGGGAGATGTTGTACCCTTTGATCCGTTAGAGATAAAACAGAGTATTATTAAGGAAACCGGTTTGGATGAAAAATCTGCAGCACAAATCACTGAATTAGTAGTCAGAAGGATTATTTCTTCCAGCATTAATTTTCTCTCAGGTCCTCACATAAGAGAAATCGTGTGTTCTATTTTATCTGAACAGCACTACGAAGAAGAAAGGAAGTTATATACCCGAATAGGAATGCCATTAATGGATTACGAAGCTATATTAGAAAAGGGCGTAAACGAAAATGCTAATCAAGACATGAATCCTGAAAGTATTCATCACTGGGCTGCTAATAGAATCTCTGAGGAGTACGCTCTTTTAAGAATACTAGACTCAGAGGAAGCTCACGCTCACTTATATGGCAATTTGCATATCCACATGCTAAGGTATTTTGATTTACGCCCATTTTGCATGGAATGGGATCCTCGCATGGTTCTCGAACATGGACTTCCTCCCGTGAATAGCTGGGCACATTGTAGCAAGTCTGGCCCTGCGGGTAGTTTGAGAGTAGCGGTAACTCACTTAGCAAAGTGGCTAGGGACGATTCAGGGCGAATTTAGTGGGGGTCAGGGATATGACTACATAACGACATTTCTTGCTCCCTACGCAAAAGGACTCTCTCAAAGAGAAATCGAGCAATCGATGCAATGTTTAATCTATGAAACTAACCAAATTTTTGCGGCTAGAGGTGGTCAAGTTCCCTTCACATCTATTTCTTGCACTCCGACCGTTCCTGAAGGTTTGTTAGATATACCTGCAGTGGGTTCTCATGGAAAGCTTAATGGACGATATGGAGATTATAAGAGCGAATGTCTTACGCTTTTTGACGCCCTTACGGACGTGTATATCCACGGAGATTACGACGGAAAACTATTTGCATTCCCAAAGCATGAAATAAAGGTTAAAAAAGAGTGGCTTAAAGAATTTGAACCGTCGTACATAAAATTAATGGAAGAAGTCTCAAAAATGGGTACTCCTTATTTTCTTAATATGTGCCCCGATTGGATGCCAGACGAAATTCATAGCCAATGTTGCCGAAAATTTCTAAGCGGAAACCAAATTATAGAAAAGTGCGTGTTAGACCCTGAAGAGAGAAAGATTGCTAATGTATGGGAAAATTACGTATCCATCGGCTCACTACAAAGCATTAGTCTAAATTTACCCCGCTATGCTTATATTTCTAAAGATGAGGATGAGTATTTAAGGGTTTTAGAAAAAAATATGGACCTAGGGGCTAGAATTTTGCTAAAAAAATGGAGATTGATGGAAAAACGTCTAAAATCGGGCCACTTGCCTTTATGTAGTGGAGAAATTGATGGTCGACCGATTTTTAACTTAAAGGATCAAAACCTCTCCATAGGCTACACGGGCTTAAATGAAGCGGTAAAAAGTCTTACAGGTTTTGAGCTGCACGAAAACACTACTGCTTACGAATTAGGCAGAAGAATATTAGAATATATGGTCGCAAAGTGCAATTCCATGTCAGAAACATATGGAATCAGTTTTTCTCTGTGGCAACAACCCGCAGAATCTAGTTCGGGGCGATTTGCCAGGCTAGATTTGAAACATTTTCCTAAAAAAGCAATCCCTCAATCAAAAGGGGTTTCTGCATACTACACAAATTCAGATCATATCCGTTACGATGCTAATATATCATTATCAAAAAGA
>DATKTW010000033.1:0-32145 GCA_035530895.1 Candidatus Nanopelagicaceae bacterium | reverse complement strand
TTTATTTTCACTTTATTGGATTGAATAATTAAAATATTTTATTTTCTATTCTTAATTATTTTTTCTATATTTTTTTTAAAAAATGGTTTATTAAATATGACTTTAAACACTAATCAACGCCCTTTCAATAAGCTCAAACCAATTTCGTTTGAAAATGTCAGTATAATCGATAATTTTTGGTCAAAAAGACAACAGATCAATAGAGAAATTTCTATTCACCATCAACATAACAAATTAGAGCAAGATTTTCATATAGATAATTTTAGAGTTGCTTCAGGAGCTAAAAAAGGGGTTCAAAAAGGTGAATTTTACTTTGATTCCGATTTATATAAATGGCTCGAAGCAGCAAGCTATATAAATCGTAATCAAAGTAAAACTCACCGATCTGAACTCCCTTTTTAATTCCTGAAGCAACTCTAAAATTATCTATGTGAGAATCTGCTTCTAACATTTGATGCTGATGGTGAATTGATAATTCTCTATTGATCTGTTGTCTTCTTGACCAAAATTCATCGTTAATGTTAACATTTTCAAACGAAATGGGTTTGAGCTTATTGAAAGGGCGTTTGTTAGTGTTATAAGTCATCTTTAAAAATCTGTTATTTCAAAAAAATATAGAAAAAATAATTAAGAATAGAAAATAAAATATTTTAATTATTCAATCCAATAAAGTGAAAATAAAATACGTCTGATGTAACTTATTTTATAGGAATTATTTTCGCACTCTTAGCAGGGATTGTAGTATATATCGGAGCTCTTATTCAAAAGTCTGTTATTAATAAACACTCCAATGACCCAAAATTTATCAGAAGTCTTGTTAAAAGCCCATTATGGTTCATGGGGCTTCTACTGCAAATTATTATTGGTGGGCTTGTTTTTTACTTTATAGCAATTATTTTTATAGGACCTGCCCTTGTTCCAGGTCTAATGTCTGTAGGATTAATAATTCTTGCTTTGGGTTCCGTTAAAATTTTGAGAGAAAAATTAGGGAAAGAAGAGATTTTTGGTATCTTGGTAATGATTGTTGGGGTTACTTTGCTTGGTCTAAGCAATTTATCAATTGATGTTTTTACATTTAATATCCTTGATTCTGGTTTTATTTTAAGATTAATTGTGTTTACGATTGTTATTCTTTCTTTAGGATTTCTTTTTGAAATATTACGTAGAAAACACGAGAAGTTTAAAGGCTTAATAATGGCAATCGAGGCGGGTTTAATTCTCTCTCTGAATACGGTTTGGGCGAGTCCTGGAACTACAGTTGTAACTCATGTAGTTGATGGAATTATAATAGAAGAAGAAATTATTTTTGGAATTATAATTGGTATAATCCTTCTCCTGATTGTTACGATTGGAATTACTATAGGACAAATTTCGCTTAAATATGGCCAAGCTAATATTTTAGTACCATTAACTAGCGTTCCGATTCAAGTAATACCGGTATTAGCTTTTTTTATTATATTTTTATCGATGCCCCCAAATATTCTTTCTTTAATCTATTTGATAATTGGATTAATTTTCATTATTAGTAGCTCTTTTTTACTCTCTAGACGCCAAGCTAAACTTGAACAAGTAAAGAAAGATCAATAAATCTTTCCAAAATTAGTCATTAAAATTTATCTCCATTCTTATAAGAATCTTCAAAGAATTCTTTCTTCAATTTTTGAATAGTTCTTTTCTTTTTAAAATGAAGATAGATAAAACCCAAAAATATACTTAATGCGACTGAACCAATGACAAGAGAGATTACTAATACAAGGTCTAGAGGGGTAAAACCTGCTGATGGTAAAATAAAATTCACTAATAATCTTATAAATTGAAAATCCGCATTTCCAGTAGACACTACAACAAGATTCAGATCGGGAATTACTACAATATGTTGTTCGTAGGAACCTCGCGCAGTATACGCATTAACCCACCTATAGATCCACCACTGGTATCCATATCCTGAACCATGACCTTGATCAAATTCTACATTTATAAAAGAAGTGGTAGATTCAGTTATCCAAGAAGATGGAATAAGTTGAGTGTCGTTCCAATTTCCATTGTTTAAATATAAAAATCCAAATTTAGCCATGTCTCTTGGTGTAAGATATAATAAAGTACCTCCAATTGGAACCCCCTGATTATTTAAATTCCATGAATAATTTGTAATATTTAGGGGATCAAAAATGCATATTTTCGCATAATCAAGAGTCCCATAAGGAGTCTCTTGGTCAAGGATAGCTGATAATAAATGTGAAGCACCTGTATTATAATTCCATACCTCTCCAGGTTGATGCTCCATTGGTTGATCAAGTACATATTGCACCCAATCAGAGCTCACTGCCATCTGATAATAATTTACTTGGTCTATCCATGCTAAACCAGTGGTCATAGTTAATAAATCTTTAATAGTTATCGCTTCCTTTCGAGAATCCATATTGTCAAATGTTTTATTTGGAAAGTAATCAAGTACATAATCATTAAGTCCACTAATATAACCCTCCTCTAAAGCAATACCAATAAGAGCAGAAATAAACACCTTTGTGCATGAAAAAATATGATGATTAATAGTTTCATTATAAACTAGTGAAGGGTATGATTCATAGACTAGATAACCATTCCTTATAATAAGCAAAGAATCAATATTCCTCCTTATATTCTCACTATCCATGTAATTTTCCATTTCTTGCAGTTTTTGGGAAGACATCCCTTGAGTTTCTGGTAAGGAAGTTCTCCACACTGATGTTGGCCAATAATCAGGGGCCGATACTTGTAATTTTACATCATCATGCCACAATGTTTTATTTGAACTTCGAAAGTAAAATGAGCTCAGAAACCATAAAGGAAACAAAATGTAGATTGAAATAAAAAAAATGATATAGATTTTCTTGGAAATTTCCCTCATTATTTTTCACTCTATTAATAACATTAATTTTTTCTAATTCAAAACAATTTAAATCAGTTTCGCCAAAAATTAAATTATGTTGAGATTACAAACATATGGTACCGATTGAAATTTATTACACATAGGTTTTTTCTTTTAAATTTTAAATAATAGAAGGAACATTAGAATACTCTTTAAATACGAGTGTTTCAAGTATTTTATTATGCATTTTCTTTACACCCTCATTAGAAGTGACATCGTGAATAACTACATAATGGGTTTGGAAATTCCAATCACAATTTCTAAGTTGTGTATTATTAGAATGCCTTTTTTATATAAATCTTACCTCTTGAGATTTTTCATAAAAATAGGAACAATGTCCAAAAAGCGCAATCGATAAGAGGAAAATTAGCTTCGGTTTATTAACATATTCTTTTAAAAGACCCAATTTATTAAAAAAATCGAATAATTCCCCTTTAAAGGAGGAAAAGTTAAGAAAAAGAAATTTCATGCCATAAAATCTTATTTACATATTGATTACTAATTCATTGGTCAAGGTATTTTACCAAACAGTCTTATATTAACATTGATTAACTGATCAACCGTATCATCTGAACTCAATATTTGATCAGATCTAGTGATCTGATATTGCTAGTAAAAAAATTATTTTTTATCAATAAGATTTTTTTTTGTCGACCAGAATTGGGAGATATAATTAATCGAATAATCTACGATCAACCAACACATTTAAATATAAGAAATTCCAATTTAAATATAATTACCAATATAAATTTAAAACAAAATTTTAAAAATTTTAGAATTAGTGGAGGAATAAAAAAATGGCTGCATTTGCATGGAGTCCTTTACGGGCTTTAATGAAAAAGGCTGGAGCAGAAATCGTAAGTAGAGCCGCAGTAGATAAGTTAATGGATTATTTAGAAGAATATGCCAAAACTTTAACTGGCTGTGCTTTAGATATCGCTAAACACTCTGGTCGTAAGAAAGTAACTCAAGCTGATATGAAAATCGCTATTAATTTAATCTAAATCAGCGATTTCCAGAAAGCTCAATACTATTAAAATTTCTTTATTTTCTTTTTTTTGTTTTTGTTATATTTTTAGTTTAAATTCTAATTTCATTTATTTGAATTTTAAAATTTATCTCTTCTAGATCGTCGTCAACATCAGTTACAATAACATGGAACACATTAGAGTCGTAGGGATCCTTATAAAAGTGGAAGGCAATTTTTTCAAAGTTCAGAGATTTTATAGAAGTACCAGTTATTTCTACCGATAGTTGTTGAAATACGTAAAGATAACTTGAAACCAAATTAATATCCCTACCCTAGGTATGACATTGGCCAAAAATATGGTTTACTAATACGACTCCTGATTTAAAGATAAATATATTCTGTATCAAAAGTATTCCTAATTTTCAATTATCACTAACCTCAAAATCAAGATAATAGATTTAAATCTTTATTTTATAAATTATCAAAAAAGGGTAAACAGAAGTTCATTTTAATCATCGATCATCCTTCGATGTCCATTAGGGCATTCACCATAAGTACAATCGTAAAAACCGTCGTCGTATTCTTCTCTTGCGTTATAGTGCTCCCAACAATATATTTTATCACACTGAGGACAATATGCATCCAATCCTTCGAAAGAGTGATGCCTTTGCATGAATTGATGAACTCCTAGAAAATTATCTTTTTTCAGAATTCCAAACAGCTCGTTCGCGAGATCTTTTCTTAAGGATCTACTATGCGTAATACCACTATAAACAAGCGATTCAAGTTCATCGAACCGACCGAAACCTATTTTGTATTCGACGGAAATTCTACCGCAAACTGCACAAGGTAAGTGATATTCTGAATCTGATACCTTAATAATTCTTGCGTTAGGCTTATTAATTTTCTTACTTGGTGCTAGACTTTCGAATTCAAAATAAAAAGCGTTCCAGCATTTCTCAAAACTAATTTCAACTTCTTTTATAATATTAAATACTATCTCTTCTTTATAGAATTTTAATTCGCTTATGGATTTAGCTAATCGACCTCTTGCGAGGTGTAAAAAATTTTTAGAATTCTCTAAATACTTTAATTTTCCTTTTGAAGCGCTATTTAGCATTTCCCAAGCGGACACGGTATTATAGTAAAAATCTTTTACATCTGAAATCCATAAATTTTTAGTTACCTCGTCCAATTTCTTACGGGAGTTTAAAAAATGTAAGATACCATCTTTTATATCTTCGAGTTCTTGAATATAATCTCTAATCTTCCAAATCCTTTCTATTGTTTTGTTTTTATCACTTAACTTTCCATCTTCATTCATAAGTAAATCATGTTATCCTAAGAATTTTTGCTCTGAAATCCTTTCCAATGTCTTACAATTCAATTTTTGTTTCCCTGGTAGCTTTTTCTGCATAAAAGAATCGGCCTGATCCCATAACATCCACATGTCTAAAAGTTATCTCGTAGTAGCTAAATCGTTGAGACTCAATTTGATTTTTTAATTTTAAAGTCTTCATTTGCTGTTTGGAGTAAGACTCAGTAACTTGTAATATTAATTTTCCTAATTCTGAAATTAGCAATTCATCTTCCGAAGGATAGTATTGGTCCTCATCTGCTCCAATCGCAACATTTCCCTTCTGAGTACCTCCAGGATTATTCTCCGCGGCTTTTTTATATTTTAAGAAATAAGTTATAATAGTTTTTAGATTATTGATGCTAGGTTCTCCGATTTCTCCAAGGATACTATAAACATTACTTGGCTTTCTTAGATAATCTTCAATAGTGTCAGGTGTGATCTTTGGTTGATAATCGGGAAACATATTTTTTTCGTTCATAATTCCTATATTTCAATTCGATAATAAAAATTTCTCTCTATTACATAAAGATTTAAAACCTATAGTGATGTTTATTTCTAGATAATAATAGATTTTTAAGAGATTATACTCGCAGTTGATAGCTTATGTCACTTGAACCCGATAAACAACCACATTATATCTTCAAGATATGCCTGCTTGGTCAAGGAGGTGTAGGAAAAACTTGTATAGCGAGAAGGTTGTGCTTTGATACGTTCGATGCGAATACGCGGTTAACCATTGGTATCGATTTCTACACATATGACCTTCCGATTATTGTAGACGGAAATGAAACATTTGTTAGGCTCTCTCTTTGGGATTTTGGTGGTCAAGAACAATTTAAACAAATGTTTAGTTATTATATTAATGGCGCAAATGGAATATTTATGGTATTCAGCTTGTTCAACTTAAATAACACATTACTTGGTTTGGACTGGTGGTATGAACATCTCATAAAACAGAATCAAAGCAAAACTCCAAAGTTACTAATCGGATGTAAATGTGATTTAGCAAAAAAAACTGAAAAAATTCACGAGTTAGTTATAGAAAGTTTTACGAAAAAGCACAATAATGTTGAATTTTTTAAGACTTCTGCAAAGAAAAATTATAACGTAAGAGCAATTTTCGTTGAGATGACTAGGAAAATCTTAGATACTCATGGTTTTACGTACGATAAACTGCTCTAAAGAACTCTCTATACTTTATTTAAACCTAAAATTCTAATTTAGTTTGATAACCTAATTCAAAAACTAAAAAGGATAATAAGATGGTCGAAATTTTTAACGAGTCTGACGGTTATTTAAGTTTTATAAGCTCAAAAGTTATATCCATTATAGGATATGGAAACCAAGGTCGTGATCAAGCTTTTAATTTAAGGGATTCAGGACTAAAAGTAATAATCGGAAACATAGAAGATAAATAAAATAGAAAAAGAGGTAAGACAAAACCTCAATTTAAATCTTTACGATATCTACGACGAGGATTCTCCAACTAATGAAGAAATTGCTAAATTAAAAGCGATTTCAGATGAATTGAAATTATTTGAGCTATATTCCGAGTAAATTTTTATATTATAACCACAATTACTCCTAATGTCGTAGAAAGTACTCCCAAAAAACCATATTTAGTAATCCTCTCTTTATTTAACCAATAGGTTAGTGGAAGCGAAAATAAGGGGCTTGCACTCGCTATTAATGACAATACAATCGCTCCCGCTGTGTGAGCCGCTTCAGTGTATAGATATGCTCCTAAAGAAGTTCCTATAATAGAAGCTATAAGCAGAATTAACCATGTTTGAGAAGGTTTTCTAAATGAGTACTTTTTTTGCTTTCTATCACCAAATCTGTTTTCTCTCCAAACCATTACCAACAAAATTAACAGAGCAAATGGAAAGCGAATTACATTAGCAATAATAGAACTTATTCCATTTGTAATTAAGATTTGATCAATTAGATTCGTCGCATAATCTATTATGACAAGACCAATAGCCCATCCAAGAGAAGCTATTAAGGCGTAGACAATTGACTTTAAGGGAGTATAAGAAATTAATTTTTGAGAGTGAACTTCCGAATCTTGTGAGTTTTTGTTTTCAGTATTTATTTTTGATTTCCCTATCACTATGATCCCTGCTCCAATAAGAACTATCGATAGAATTAGTTTATATTCAAAAGCACGATTTAGAAAAATTAATGAAAGAATAATTGTAAACAAAGGAAATGTCATGGAAATCGCTAAAGCAACCGTAGACCCAAGTTCTTGTTGAGCTTTAAAATATGCTGTGTCTCCAATTACTTGTCCAAAAAGAAAACTTAGGACTGTTATTATCCACAAATACCATGGTATTAAGAATATATATGTAAAAATACCTATAACAACAGTGACCACTATAAATGTTAAAGTTCCAATTGCAGTGCGAAAAAAGTTAATGAAAGCAGGGCTAGCATCACGCTCAGTTTTTCGGCAGAGGACATTTGATACTACAAAAGTTAAAACTGCGAAAATTGCGATTAATTCTCCAGTCATAAAGCTACTTTCCTCTTTTTCCCATATTCGTATAACTTCAAAAATGACTTTGCTGCGCTCTCTATTGATTCATATACGAAAAATCCATCGTTTTTCAGTTTGTTGGATAATATATTCCGTGATTCGCTAGGATACTGGGGTAATATAATCACAACGATTTTTTCTAAAGATTCTACATGTTTCTTAATTCCAAGTAAATTGCTATAAAAATTATTGAATCTGTCATCATCCAAATCCTTCCAAGCATCAGTTACTACCAATACTAAATCGATAGTTTGATCTATCGCTGCCTTACAAACCTCCAAATACACTTTACTTGAAATAATCCAAGGCATATCCAAAGGATTAGATAAACTCCCAATTTTAATAGGATATATTTGTTTTAGAGCGTCTAACTTTTTTCCTGATATAATCGGTAGGTTCAAACCTAATTCCGTTAAAATATCTGTAGCTAAAATTCCAAAACCTCCAGACCATAAAACTACTAAAACATTTTTGGATTTGGGATACTCTACCTCTTTATTTCTTTCTTTATAATTTTGTGTGTGTATGGAAAATAGGTAGGTATAATCGATTAACTCATCTAAAGATGGTGGAACTTCAATAATTGGCGTCTGTTTAAATATTGCTTTCCAAATATCACCTTTTGAAGCCAAGGAGCCCGTATGGGTTAATACTGCTGCCTGACCTCTCTCAGTCCTACCTCCGCGCATAAAGAGCACTAGTTTATCCATTGATTTCAACGCGTTCAATAATCTCTTACCCTCATTTTTGTATAAAACAGGCAGACCTTCGAAATAAACGCAAATAACTTGCGTTTCGATGTCTTTGTTTAAGTATTGTAAGAGTTCAGAAATTTGTATATCGATACAATTCCCTATGCTTACACATTTCGAAAATCTTAAATTATACCTTCGAGAGCCAAATTTAATCATTTTAGAATGTAAATCCCCTGATTGGAAAATTAATGCTATGTTCCCGCTTTCAATTGGAAACGAGGAATAATAAGCGATCTTTCCATGGGGACAGTATAAACCCATACAATTTGGGCCTATGCTTCTCGTAGAGGGATAAGCTTTAAGAATTTCTTTAATTTCCCTTTCAATTTTAGCACCTTTTTCATCAAATTCTCCAGTGCCCGCTGTAAAAATGTGAATAAACTTAATTATCTTACGAGATAAAAGGTTTGATAATTCTTTAATCAAATCGTCTCTTCTAACTGATAAAATAACGAGATCGATCGAATCAACAGGGACATTATCAACAGATTTTAAACATTTTATGCCTAAAAGTTCTTGAACTTTAGTAGAAACTAAATAGAGATTTTCCAAATTGTATCCTTGTCTAATAAATCCATCTACAAAAAAAGAAATCTTGGGCTTTGCATCATATATAAGAACATTTTTTGGTTTAAACAATAAATCTAAGAAGGCTATCCTATCAAAATCTTCCAAGTTATTCACCTAATTCTTCTATTAAATGACTATTACAGTTATAGCAATATTTAGGTTTTGAATCGAATTTAGTTCCACATTGAGGGCATTCTGATCTATTTTTTAATTCTATTTCCGTTATATTTACTTTATTCTCATCATTTTCAAAATTTCTAATTAATTTAAAGATTAATGATAACCCTATGGAAAAGATTAGGATAGTAATTGCTAGCGCGATAGTTTCGACTAAAAAAGTTGGTAAAACAGAGCTAAATGATGTTATTGAATACCTCCAATAGAAAACATAAAAAAAGAAATTAGGGAAAAAAAAAGTTGTTAAATTCATTGAATAAGCTTTTCTGTAATTGTTAAAAATTAGAATAGGTAATAACGATACAATTACCCATGTAATATTTATGTATAAAAAACCAAAAGTTGTATTATATAAAATTATGTTTGCAAGAAATTGGATAATAAATTGTTGTTCCCCTGCTCGAGGGTTAGTACTCAAATCAAAATCAATTTGAATCCGATAATTAAATATCACGCTAGATATCAGTAAAATTAATATTTGAATGCAGAACACCATTAATTTACTTTTAAATATCGTTTTTATCTTCATCATAACTTGAAAGAATACATCTATAAATTAAACAACTTGATATAGAGTAATAAAAGAATAGATAAAAAAATGCCTAATCCGAAAAATTTTTAATATTTGCTTGCTTAATCTCTTTATAGTGCAGAACTTGTTAACTTATTCTTTATTGTTTTATCCTTTTAATTCAAAAATTGAGGTTATTTTGGATTTATGAGTTATTCATTCAGTCGTACTAAATTAATTGAAAAAATTAAATTCGGATTGCTAAGTCCGGACGAAATTAGAAAAATGTCTGCTGCCAGAATAATTACGGCAGACACTTATGATGAAGATGGTTTACCTATTCCTAGTGGTCTTATGGACCAACGATTAGGGACTATTGAGCCGGGACAGAGATGTCAGACTTGTGGTAACCTTGTAAGTAATTGTATGGGGCACTTTGGTCATATTGAATTAGCTAGGCCCGTTATTCATGTCGGCTATGCGAAAAAAGTCCTTAAAGTCCTAAGAAGCATCTGTCCTGAATGCTCAAGGTTAATGTTAACAGAAGAAGAAATGGATTTATTCAGGACAGAACAATTAAAGCACCGTAGAATTTTCTTTGAAGGTGATGAAGATGCTACGAAGATAGTGTTTAAGCGTGCAAGAAAAAGTAAAGTTTGCCCGTATTGCGGCGCAAAAAAGAAAAAAATTGTAATTGAAAAACCTACTACTTTTTATGAAGAAGAAGAAACTAAGGGCTCCCGAAGGATTACTCCTATTGAAATACTAGAACGTCTTATAAAAATGACCGATAATGACCTTAGGATTTTAGGAGTAGCCCCTGAAAATGCGAGACTTGAATGGGTAATATTTACTGTATTACCAATTCCACCTGTATGTGCTCGACCATCTATTACGTTAGATAGTGGAATTAGATCTGAAGATGATTTAACCCACAAATTAGTTGATGTTATTCGCATTAACCAAAGACTTAGAGAGAATATTGATGCAGGTGCACCGCATCTAATTGTAGAGGATTTATGGGAATTACTTCAGTATCATATTACAACTTATTTCGATAATCAAGTTTCTGGAATTCCACCAGCGAGACATAGATCAGGGAGAGCTTTAAGAACTCTTACACAGAGATTAAAAGGGAAAGAAGGAAGATTTAGAAGCAACTTAAGTGGAAAAAGAGTCGATTTTTCAGCACGCTCCGTAATTTCTCCAAACCCTTTCATTAGCATTAATGATGTAGGTGTACCACTGGAAATAGCTAAAATTTTAACCATACCTACAAATATAAACGATTGGAACATCGAAGAAATGAAACAACTCGTTCTTAATGGACCTTTTAATCATCCAGGAGCAAATTATATAATTAGAAGCGATCGTAGAAGGATAGATTTACGATATGTCAAGAATCGTAAAATTATTGCAGAAATGCTAGCTCCAGGATATACAGTTGAACGACATTTAGCAAATGGTGATTTAGTTTTGTTCAATCGACAACCTTCCCTTCATAGAATGTCTATTATGGCACACGAGGTTAAAATAATGGATGGCCGAACTTTTAGGTTAAATTTAACCGTTTGTCCACCTTATAACGCCGATTTTGATGGTGATGAAATGAACTTGCATGTCCCACAAAGCGAAGAGGCTCGAACTGAAGCCGAACTGCTACTGAAAGTGCAAGAACACATATTATCTCCGAGATTTGGGGGTCCAATTTTAGGAGGAATTCAAGACTTTATTTCCTCTGTTTTTCAATTTACTAGTGTAGACTCAGTTTATAACAGAAAAGACACATTGAAATTACTCTATTTGGGAGATGTCTTTGAATCTAAACCAGAATTTAGTTTAGATGATATTACTCCTATTAAAACCGATCCTGAGAAGTTATATTCGGGAAAGCAAATTTTTAGTACTCTTTTTCCGGACGATTTGAATATAAAAGTAAAATCGAAATTTTGTAAGAAGTGTGAAGTTTGCAAGGAAGAAGGTTGCGAATACGATGCTTATGTAGTAATTAAAAACGGTGTTCTTATAACGGGAACTATTGACGAAAACTCATTTGGTGCTATGCAATCTAATAGTATACTACAGCGTGTAATTAAAGACCATGGAAACGCGCGAGGGAGACTATTCTTAGATAGCGCCACAAAAATGCTATTGTACGTTATTCGTCAGAATGGAATGACAATGGGATTGGATGAAGTTTTTGTCTCCGGTGAAGCTTATGACAAAATTCAGAAAATCCTAAAAGATGCTGATGATGAAGCAGATAAACTAATCAAAGCGCTTAACGAAAATGACACGACGGTTTTGAGAAGAGCCCCCGGACGTTCTATGCGCGAAACACTTGAACTTAGAATTAGACAAGTATTAGCAGAAGCGAGAAAAATGGCTGAAGAAACCGCAGCTCACCATATTGGAGACGAAGCTCATTCAGTCATTATGACAAAATCGGGAGCTAGAGGAAACATTTTAAATTTAGGACAAATGTCCGCTGTAGTGGGTCAACAAGCGATAAGAGGTGAAAGAATTAATAGAGGATATGGTTCAAGAACTCTTCCACATTTTAAACTAGACGATTTAACACCTCAAGCAAGAGGTTTTGTCGAAAGTTCTTACCGAAAAGGACTAAATCCCGAGGAATTCTTTTTTCATGCCATGGGTGGTCGAGAGGGTTTAGTAGATACTGCTGTTCGTACCTCTACTAGTGGATATATGCAAAGACGGTTGGTAAACGCTTTACAAGACATGATCATCGAAAATGATGGGACTGTAAGGAATAGTGATAAGAATATTATCCAATTCCGGTATGGTGACGACGGTATAGATCCTATGCATACCGATCATTCAGAAGCCGTAAATCTTGAAGTTCTTCTGCTCAAAGCTAAAACACTTGATTTAAACGAAATTCGCGAGGAAATCAAAAAAACTCCAAAACCTAAAACTACAGCTAAAAAAGAAACAACTAAAAAACCTCCCGCTAAAAAACCTACACCCAAAAAAACTGCCAAAGATGAGCCTGAAAAACAAGAAAAAGCAGATAAGAAAGATCAAGCGCTCAGTGAAGAAGAATTGAGGGAATTGTATAATATGGAGACGAGTAAAAACGCAGAATGGAGAGGGAAACTCACAAAAGGATATTTAGACTGGAAAAAAGAAAGATTAGGATAATATATTAAATTTTTAAAGGTCAAATGAAATGGGAAAAGTAACTCAAGAAATTTTAGAGGAAAACTTAAATGTACTCAAAGAAGATGGTATTCCCGTCGATCTCATAGAAAAAATCAGAAATCGTATCAAAGATGAAGATCTTGAAGAAGAACAGCTGGAATACCTTTTAAACAAGATTTATATTAATTTTAATAACGCTATTGTCGAAACTCATGAACCTGTTGGAACAGTAGCTGCTCAAAGTATTGGAGAACCAGGAACACAAATGACTTTAAGAACATTTCACTACGCGGGCGTAGAAGAATTCTCAGTAACCCAAGGTCTTCCTAGACTCATAGAAATAGTAGATGCTCGACGTTTTCCAAGTACACCTCAACAAACAATTTATTTAGAAGAACCGTATAATCAAAGCGAAGAGAAGGCAATTGAAGTTCACAAAAGAATCGAACAAATTCGCATTGAACAAATCACTCATGATGTTGACTTAGATTTTATCAACTGGAACATCGTCATCAACTTAATACCCGAAATTTGTGAGAAACGTGGTATCGATATAGAATCTGTTCCGGAAATATTAAAACGATATAAAAAGAAGGGAACAATTAAACGCGAAGGTAATTCTATAATAATTGATCCTCAAATAGAAGATATTCAGAATCTGCAAAAATTAAGAGAAAAGATACTTAAAAAAGTAGTTAAAGGTGTACGTGGTATTAAAAGAGGTTTACTAACCCCAACCGACGATAAAAAGGAATGGGTTATTAAAACCGAAGGAACAAATATGCACGGCGTCGTTCAAATCGAAGGTGTAGATACTACTAGGACTGTATCAAATCATATTCATGAAATCGAAAAACTTTATGGAATCGAGGCAGCTCGAAAAATGATAATTAGAGAGGCTCAAAAAGTTTTAGAGCAACAAGGTTTAGATGTTGATAAAAGGCACCTCATTATTTTATCCGATTTAATGTGCGTAGAAGGCTCAATTCAATCAATTGGAAGGCATGGAATTTCAGGTTCTAAATCGAGTGTATTTGCCAGAGCAGCGTTTGAAGTCACAGTAAACCAATTACTAGATGCAGGATTGTATGGTGAAGAAGAGAAATTACTTGGAATTCCTGAAAATGTAATTATTGGTCAAATTAGTCCCATCGGCACAGGTCGAGTAAATGTTATGTTCGACTTAGATGCTAACCTCAAAATATTAGAACAGTTAGGAAAAAAGCAATAATATATAAAATAGCTATACCACACGAATTATCATCCTAACCAACGATTTTAATGCTACTTAAATACAACAATAAAAAAATAAAAATTCAATTTTATGTTAATCCTTGAAAACAAGAAATAGGAGAACATGCGATAAAATTTTAAGTTATTATGTATTTTTTTATTACATTATTTTTGAATTTTAAAACTGATACAGCAAGTTATGACGATGGTAAGGAAAAACATAAAGATAAGCGATACAATCGATTTATCCCGAAAGAAAGTAAAAGAATTCGATATCGATACTAATATAAAAGTTGCTTATAAGACGGGTAAAATGATTTTTGGTAAAACACAAGTCTTAAGGCAACTAAGACAAAATCCTTTTAAAATGATCATTATCGCAAATAACTGTCCAGCCGAATTGGAAACCCAATTAAGTTATTATAATTCTCTTATAAATAGCAGTGTATTTATACACAAGTATAAAGGTTCTTCGTGGGATCTAGGGTTAGCAATGGGCAAGCCATACATGATCTCCATTATCGGAATCAACGATTTTGGAGATTCGGACTTAATAACTTTAAAGGCTAAAAATAATTAAAGACTAAATGGAACGTTTTAAGATGTTACATAGAAATATCAAACTCGACAGAAAATCGATGGAATTAATATCGCTTTTCAATAACATTTCTGGCGCTATTATTAAAGATTGTCTTATATTTGAATCTCCTGAAAATAACTCAGAAATAATTATATTCTTAGTTAAAAAAGAAGACGTAGGGAAAGCAATTGGTAAAGCTGGGGAACATGTGAAAGATCTTATGACTAAGCTTCAAAAGAAGATTGATGTGATTCCCTGGTCAGAAAATCTCGAACAATTCATTCAATTCATATTAAATACTACGAAGAATTCAATCAAAGTGCAAAACATTGAAGTAAAAGAAAGTAGAAACGAAAAAAAAACCGTGATTATTTCTGTACGACCTCAAGATCGTGGAAAAGCCATCGGTAAAGAGGGTTCAATGATAAGAAAGATAAAAGAACTCGTTTTACGTCATTTTGAGGTTGATAACGTAATAATTAACACAAAAAATTAGGCCATTATTTTTCTAATTTCAAAAATTTTAAGTTCTAAGGAAGATATTAAGGTATATCTCAATAAGGAACATTTTAAAAATTTTTATTATGTCAAAGCCAAAAGGGCTCTATTCGGCTAGAAAACTAAGAAATAACAGAAAGAAGCTTAGATGGAGTAAAACTAAATACAAAAGGAAGAAACTTAAGTTAAAACAGAAAGTTGATCCTATGGAAGGATCTCCTCAAGCATTGGGTATCGTACTTCAAAAAGTAGGGAGAGAAAGTAAACAACCTAACTCTGCTATTCGAAAGTGCGTCAGGGTTCAGCTAAAAAAGAATGGAAAAAGTATCACTGCTTTTCTTCCGGGAGACGGTGCCCTTAATTTCATTGAAGAACATGATAGAGTAGTTGTGGAAGGGATCGGGGGAGCTAAAGGTCGAGCAGTAGGTGATCTTCCTGGTGTACGATGGCGCGTAGTTATGGTAAACGGTGTAAGCTTACAAGCGTTACTATCAGGCAAAAAAGAAAAACCAATGAGATAGGTTTAAATTATGAGCAAAGCGAAAAAAGATATTAAACTCTTTAACAAGTGGTCATTTGATAACATTGAAATTAAAGATTGGACTTTGGAAAGCTATATCAATCTGAGACCAGTTATAATTCCTCATACTGCAGGAAGACATGAGCATAAACGCTTTTGGAAAACTTCTAAAATATCTATTATTGAGCGTTTTGTAAACAGATTATTAGCACCCGGTTTTATAGGTAGTAAAATTAAAGGACATAAAAGTTCATATAGTTCTGGCAAAAAAAGTAAACTCTTAAGAAACCTAGAAAATGCGTTTACTTTATTGGAGTTAAACACAGGTATCAACCCAATTCAAGTGTTAATTGACGCAATATGTAACACGGCACCTAGAGAAGAAACCACACGTATCGCGATGGGCGGAATCAGTTACGCATCTGCTGTAGATATATCGCCACAACGTCGAGTAGATTTAGCGATTAAGTATATAGTCCAAGCAATTGGCTCAAATTCTCACTCAAGCGAAAGAGTTTTTGCTGAAAATATCTCTAAGGAGTTAGCATTAGCCTCTCAAGACTCTCAAGAATCTAAAGCGATAAAAAGAAAGGATGAAATTGAAAGAATAGCGGTTTCTGCTCGTTAAGAAAAATCTAATTTAGAAACCTAATTCAAATCTCGCTATAAATTTTCTTGTTTACTTATACTATTTTAGTTATTAAACTGACTAGACTAGATCACCAATTTAATCCATCTCATTTTAGATAATCGGTAATTCATGTAATAAAGCATTAGATTTAATTATTTTAAGCTAATGTAACAATATATTAAAGTTGGACTCCAATCTTTGAAAGAAAATTAATTTAATTGAATACGCTTTAACTTAGGATATTAAAAAAGAACTTTAAAAAACTAAGAAGTAAATCATGCGATATCACCCACATAATATCAAATCTTACTTTGGGTTAATAAAATTCCTAATTATTATATATCTCTTAAGTATATTATTTAGTTAAGCAGAATTAATGTTATTTATGACGAGTTAAACTTAAATTGAATTCCGACAAAAATCACGATGTTTTAGAAAAGCAGCTTAAAACATTAGGTCAAAAGATAAGAATTGATATTTTAAAGAAATTAAGTCTTAGTAGTAATCCTTTACCCTATTCTATACTTCAAAAAGAAGTTTTAGGAAGTAATCCAAATTCCGTCAATTTTTCATTTCACTTAAAAGCGCTGAGAAACAGCGACTTAATGGATACCACCGAAGATGGATATGTTTTGAGTGCCTTGGGGAGGCAGATTCTCAAGAATATTGTCTCTATTGAAAAAATTCTAAATGATAAAAACAAAACAATAATGATAAGAACCTCTAAATATTCAAAAGAACCATTTGATTCGAGTAAAATCGAAAATTATCTAATTAAGGAAGGTCAAGTGGATACGCATTTAGCAAAGCAGATTTCAAAAGAAGTGGAAGAACGCTTATCTAAAACGAATATAGAATATTTAACAGCTCCTTTAATGAGGGAATATATAAACGGTGTTCTATTGGAAAATGGTCAAGAAGAGATAAGACATAGGTTGACTCGATTAGGTACTCCTCCTTATGAGGTTTCTAGATACTTTGATAACAACAGAATTAATCCCGAACAGCTTCTTTCTAAACTCGGATCAGAAGTGTCAGAGCAATTTTTATTGCTAAACTTGCTTCCAAAGAATTTAGCGGATATGTATTTGTCTGGAGAATTAGTTTTACTAAACTTAAATTACTGGAGTCTAAGACCATTGGGCTTCTATATTGACTCAAATTCAATCGTTTCTTATCTTTCAAAACGGAAATTAGTAGACATTAATAAATTAGACAAGTCAATTGAATTGATTAAACTATGTTCAAATTTTTTTGATGTGCTGGGCAAGATAAAGCCTTATGTGTCTGAAGATATTCTGCTTGGTAATTTTTCAGACTTTTTATTCAATTGCATTAGTTCCACCGAGAATTCAAAAGCACTTATTAATTTCCTTAATTCAGAGATTATAAATCATTCAAATAGAATTTACGACCAAAAACCTCATCTCTCTTTAGAAATCTCTTCTTCAGGCCCATTTGATAATTCTGACTCCTTGAATTTGCAAATCCCATCTATCTCTTACTTTTTGGGTAGATTATTTAACCAGATTGATCAAAATGATGGATATACTTGTCCTCTGATCGTATTTGATTACTCTTTACTGCTTAAAAATAAGTCTGAATATGAATTCTTAAGGGAAACCATAAACTCACCTCATTCTAACGATATAATATTCTCTTTAAATAATAACCTAAACTTGCTCAATTCTACTTTAATAAATGTGAATAAGAATAATACTAAAGGAGAACTCAAAAGTAATGTTGTTTTAGATAAAATTTTAATAAATTTACATAAAATTGCTGATAATTCTAAACAGAATGATTCTCTTTTTTTTGAAAATGTTCAAGATAAGCTTAGTTCCGTATTTGAACTTTTTGCTCATAAAAAAGATTTAATAAATAGAAAGTTATCTACTTCAAAGCAATGGAATAGAATTATATCTGATTTCATTAAACCAGATACCCTTAGTTGGATAGATAACTCATTAAAATCGGTTAGCTTTTTCGGATTAAATGAAGCCATTAAAACTCATTGCGGTATGGAGATCGATAGGATAGAAAACAGCGAATCGTTTGCTTATAATTTATTAATTTTTATGAAAGATATAATTAACGAAATTAATCAAGACCACAACGAAAACTATATCCTTACTCAACCTCATAATGGTGATTATCTCTCTAAACATTGGTGTAGAAGTATTGATGATGTGGGTAATGGCACTAATAAATATTGTATAAATATGATACGAAGGGATTCAAAATTATCATTAAAAAAAAAAGTTCAGATATATAAAAATTTTGAAGGTATTGTTGATGGAGGTAGTGTTTTTACATGTAATGTAAATAACAAGCCCATAGAAGAATTAATGGCACAATTATCTTCTTCAAAAGTAAACATGTTTCAATTAAAAATAGAATGATGTAAGATTAGTCCGATAATAACTCCTCTAAGATTGCCTTTCTCATAGGTATTCCATAATATGCTTGTTTGAAATAAATCGATTTAGGAGAACCATCGATTTCAGGTGAAATTTCTATAATCCTTGGTAAAGGATGCATAATTTTGAAATCGTTTTTTGTATCCTCCAAGTCCCATTTCGTGAATACATAGAAATCTTTAACTCTTTCATATTCTTCGATATCAGCAAACCTTTCTTTCTGAATTCTCGTGACATAGAGAACATCTAAAATACTTAATATATCTCTATATTTTTCTATTTCTTTATATTTTACTTCTCGTTGTTGTAAGAAGTCCTTGTCTCTTTTACGCAACATCAAGTCTTTAGGGCTAATAAAATAGATATTTGCGTCGTAATTTGAAAGCATTATGGACAATGAATGTACCGTCCTTCCATATTTCAGATCCCCCATTATTCCGATATTTAAATCGTCTAAATTATGGCCCTCTTCAGTAATTGTTAATAAATCTAACAGTGCTTGAGTTGGATGTTCGCCACTTCCCGAACCTGCATTTATGACAGGTATTTTTGCGAATTTTGCTGCCAACCTGGCAGCTCCCTCTAAATTATGTCTCATTACGATACCGTCGCTGTAGTTTTCTACAGTACGAATTGTGTCAGCAATCGTTTCTCCTTTTTTTATAGATGAAACATCACTAGAATGAAACCCTATAACACTTCCACCTAAGCGATACATCGCAGATTCAAAACTCAAACGGGTTCGAGTGGATGGTTCAAAAAATAGAGTAGCTAAAATCTTACCCTTTAGGATCTCTGAGTTCTTTTTGTTCTGTATCATCCCCTTAGCTTTTTTTAAGATATAATCTATATCCTCTCGCGAAAAGTCTTTAGCGGATATGATACCTTCTCTAAATTTCTCTTTAAAAGACATAATTCTAAATGAAAGTTTTAATAAAATTATGTAAATACCATTTAAATTATTTTTTATTAAATTTTGCTATTCCAATTAAGAATAAAGAAGAACTAATAAAATTTAAAATTTATAAATAACTTATTAATTTAAACTCTAAATTGAAGTTGTTTGAAAAATGAAATATCCTCGCACAATAAATCGTTATTGCCCAAAATGCAGATCTCATACTCAGCACAGTGTTTCACTTTATAAGAAAGGAAAAGAACGAATGCTCAATCACGGAAGAAGAAGATTAGAAAGAAAAAAAAGGGGTTACGGGTCTTTTCCAAAGGAAATCTTTCACAAGAACGCCAAAGTAAATAAACGATCATTACCCATATTAGAATGCTCAGAGTGTAATAAAAAACAGTATGCTAAATCATATAGAGTTAAAAAATTCGAACTTCAAGAAGTTTAAAGGTGTATTATTATACCAAAAAAAAAAAAAAATATCGAATTAATCCCCCAACCCCAAAGTAGGTTTTTAAGAGTTAAATGCTTAAATTGTGGAAACCAGCAGATAATTTTCGGTTGTTCCGCTACGGATGTAGAATGTTTAGTCTGTGGAAAGACTCTGCTTCAATCTACTGGAGGTAAAGCGCGAATTTTAACCAAAATTTTAGAAGTTCTTTCTTAAAAAATAGCTACGCCCTAAATTTCTAGGGATATTTCAGATCGTGAAACCACTCTTTCACGAAAATTAGTTTATACCTAAAAAATATGACCTTATTAGTGTCTTTACTAAAAACTTTTTATATATAACTCTATGATATATTCTTAAAGAAAATCCAAATTTTTAGTGAAATAAAATGATTCTTAACCCCAAACAAGAAAAGAAACAAGAAAAACTTAAAAAAAACAAGAGAAATTAAAGAAAAAGCAAGAAGCAAAACTAGAAAAGACAAAGCTTAGGCAGGGATTGGAGGCAATGCGTAAACTTAGAATAAAGGAAATATCAAGAGAGACACAATAAAATAAAAAAAATGATTATAAACCCTTTACATGCTTTAAGGGGCGAGGTGGAGTACGATAAAGAGTATAATCCGGATATCCAATCGTAAATGCTCCAAATTGTTTAGCTCTAATACGAGCTAGTTTCATTATTTTTGGATTTAATTCGATACCTACTTGAGTCCAACCGTTCCAACAAGTACCTAAACCTAGCGAATGGGCTCCTAATCGACCATAAGTGATTATATTAGCAATATTTTGAATTCCTATTGTTGTAGATAACTGAGAATAAACAATAATTAGATGTGGTGCATCAAAGTAGACAGGAGTTTCAAATTCTTTAGCAAGGTTTGCCAGTCTTTCACCATATAACCATCCCCATGCCTTATCATTAGTTAAAGTTTCTTGAATTGCGTCTGATAACTCTTTCAATTGTTCTTTGTCAGAGATAACTGCAAACGATTCCGATCTTATATTCCGACCCGTTGGAGCACATTGCATCGCATTAAAAACTTTTTGTAATGCCTCGTTTGGAACTTTCTGTTTTTTATATCGTCTAATCGAACGGTGTGCTTGAAAGAATTTATATATCTCTTCAAAAGCAATTATCTCTTCAGGATTATTTATCCCTTCAAATTCAATAGACTCTCCCATTTCTTCAAAAAGAACAGCATCTTCCGGACATCTTGCAATACAATGACCACATCGGATGCACATTGAATGGGGATCTTCATAATTAACTTTGTCTCCTTCTTCATCTTTAAATAATCGTCGAGGGCAAGTTGCTATACAATTACCACAGCTACTACATTTGTCATAATCAATACCAATTATAGGCATTTTTATTCACTCCAAAAAAATAGTTTTAAGATCATTTTTTTTTCTGTATTTTTTCTCATTTAGATTTCACCATATTTGTCATATACTTAAATTGGTTTAAATTTTAATAGATCTTAATTATTTTTAAATATATAACAGTAGATTATATCAAATTTCAAAATTAATCAAATAAATTTACAGTTAATTTAAAAAAAAATTATTTTTAATATTCTCTCCAAGTATGTTTACAGTCTACACACCTAAAAAAAGAAGTACTTGGTTCGTCAGCACTCCGAGTTTGTTCTTGCCAAGCTTCAGCCTCTTTGTTGGTGCATTTAGGACAATATTTTTTTACGATCGGGTGAACGGAAATTTTATCTTCTTGAGAAACTATGATTAAATTATTGTCTAAAGCCTCTTTTTTCAATCTAGCTTCTTTTTTAATTTTTTGTGCATTTAGGGATATTTCCTTTTGAAAACCGCATTTACAGACTAATGTTTTGTTTCCGTTAATAATTTGTCTCCGTAAAAGATTTGAGCATTCTGGACAAAATTCAACCATTTTTAAAACTTTAGAATATAGTATTTTTCCTTAAAAGTGAAAAATAAGCGTATCTAATAAATTTTTTCGTTATATTTAATATACTTTTCAACATTTCAAGAAATAACATAATCTACTAAATCAGATTAAGTTAAGGGATTAAAATTATAATAAGTTTAAGATACTAAGTTTGTTTTTGCCTCTAAACTAACTTCAGCTCTTTTTTAATCTCGTACAACTTCAAGTAATAATCAAAGTTCAGATTTTTTTTATCCTGTATAATTTCTGCTTCTATCTCCTTTTCGCCTTCCATATTGATGTTTAATTCGCCAATAACATTGATTAAATCATCTTTTAAAAAAGTAAAATCAACTTTTCTAATGTCAATTTTTATATCATCAGATTGATCTTTGAGAATTATATAGTCATTATCAACGATGTCCTTGATGAAACCGGTTATTTGGACACGACTGTCGGAACTTTTTATTTCTTGAATAATTCTCTGGACTGCGGGTTCACGAGACATAATTATAAGCATTTTTTTATTTATATAGTTTAAAAAATTTAAGGTGACTATAAATAATTAATTCAAAAATTGCAAATAGGTTTTATTAAACCTATAATACTGAATTTTATAAATATTGCCAATAACACTATATTAATATAAATTAGTAATCAATTAAAGTGCTGATAAATAATGAGCTTTACACTTAAGCTGGATAATAGTAGGATATTAAAGGGTATAGTCGAAACTCTTTCAAGTATCATCGATGAGACAGAATTCAAAGTATCTCCTAAAGAATTTGTCATTACTGCAATGGACCCTAGTCGAATTTGTTTGTTAAAATTGTCGATTAAAAAAGAGAATTTTGACGATTACAAGTGT
Organism: Candidatus Nanopelagicaceae bacterium; assembly: GCA_035530895.1. GTDB lineage: Archaea > Asgardarchaeota > Lokiarchaeia > Sigyniarchaeales > SOKP01 > SOKP01. The sequence continues at coordinate 9,174 of DATKTW010000033.1, read as the reverse complement.
AGTAAAGAATCAAAGATCGGTTTAAACTTGGACGATTTGGATAAAATACTCAAAAGAAGTGCCACGAACGATAATATTGAAATTGACTTTAAAGAAACGGAGCAAAAAATCAAAATCACAATGCAAAGAGAAGGAAACACTCGTAAACGGACATTTAGTTTGGCTTTGATCGATCTGGACAGAGAAGAAATTCCAATGGATAATCTATTAAAAATTGAATATCCTTCAAATTGGGTGATCGATACTGACTTTCTAGTAGAGGCAATTAAGGACGCGGAAATATATTCTGAAATCCTGAACATGAAGGCAGTTGCTAACGAAGGATTAGTCTTTAGTTCTACGGGACAAATTGGAGAGATGGAATACGACTTAAGCGTTGATGATCTAATAGAGAGCGATATTAAGGAAACAAGTACAGGTGCATATAGTCTAACGTTTCTAAAGGCAATTTTAAAAATCGCTTCAATCACCGAAAAGTTGGAGATTTCATTAAAGACGGATCACCCACTTAAAATGATATTCAACCTTTTAGAGGGCGGCGAATTAAACTACTTTTTAGCTCCTCGGGTTGAAGAAGCTGAATTTGACAACGACGACGATATGGATGAATTCTAAGATTTTTCATCCAATTTTTTCATAACTATAATAAACCAGTTAACTCATAGCGGTTAAATCGAAAAAACTCCAATATCAATTATATGTACTTATTTTCAATTTAAAATGAAGGGTAAGAGAAGCTTTGAGTATACCAAATGATTTAATCAACCGTTATCCTTGGCTTCCTTCTTTAAAACTTTATTATTCTGATATTGCTGATAAACTACCTTCTGAATTTATTACTGATATTTTTTCAAAAAGCGATAGTAAGCAAATATCCGAACGTGTTTTTACAATCTTTAAATCTGCCTTCAATAATTTGGAAGATATCCCAAAAATGAAGGAGGATAATTTAACTGTCTATGTCTACATTTTACTTAATATTTTAGTTTATGCCCTAAATAATAAGTTGATAACAAATAGAATCGCTAATTTGTATTCTAAGAATGCTTATAGCAAGATGGAAAAAGATAACAGCGAATCGGATCTTTACTATATATGTCTAGATTTGGAATTGAGAGTTAATTTTTATGATCCTCCAATTAAATTTGGGAATAAAATGTTAAAAGATAATCGTGAAAAACAAGTAACAAACTTTGCTATTTACTATATTGATTATCTTAAACTTGCTTCAAATTTAAGGGACGAATATAGAAAATTAGCCCATAATCCATTACAAAATGGTTATGTATATATTCAGAATAGAAATTTAATGCGTTTGATACAAGAGTATGTTAGAAATAAAATCATTATTGAAGAAACGGAAGATAAAGCGTCGTTAAAATCATTTCTTGAAGAAGTACTTAAAAATCAAGAATTTAAAGAGCTATATGAAAAAATCAATAGTATTTGGACAAAGAGAAAAGAAGATTTTGATTTTACATTTAAAATCGATATTACTGGGAAAACAGATATTCTGAAGCTTTATCCTCCGTGCGTCATAGAAATCTTAAAAAAAGCTGAAGAAGGACAAAATTTAGTGCATCATGAAAGACTTTTTATAGTTTGGTTTTTACTCGCTTTAGATTATCCCGTTGAAAAGGTTGTAGATGTTTTCTCCACTTTACCAGATTTTGATCGAGAAAAAACTAATTATCAAGTAGAATATGCAAAGAAAAAAAAATACACTCCATATCAGTGTTCTACTTTACAATCTATCGGTCTTTGTATGAAAGAGAAATATAAAGATAAACTGTGTCAAGAAGGATATGGTTCAAAAGAACTAACTGAGAGAAAAAAATTAAAACATCCTTTAAATTATATCAGGATAAAGCAATACAGAGATGAGAAAGAAGAAGTATACCTTAAAAATAAGGCAAAAAGAGAATTGGAGGAATCTCAGAAGCAAAATGATTGAATACACATATCTAAAAAGGTTATTCCAAGCATATTACCAAGAGAAACAGTTTGATTTTCCTAAAGTAAGTTCGTTCAACTTACGGGAATTTGGCTTAATCCCTTGGGAAAAAAAAGTTTTTATGAAGAGACATATGAGTTTTGATAACCTGGATAATCTAAGAAGTTATTTGATAAAGGATGCTCCAAGGCACTTATATTCCAGCGGTTCACTTTATCTAAAACCTGATGCACAAGACATGAATAGTAAAGAGTACCAGGGGTGTGATTTCATTATTGATATTGATGTTGATCACTTCTACACTCCATGTAAAGATCAACACGATCTGTGGATTTGTAAAGAATGTGGTGATGAGGGAACCGGTATGCCCCAAACATGCCCAAAATGTAAGGGTTCAAAGTTTACTAAAATCAGCTGGGTATGTGATCAATGCTTAAATGTTGCTAAAAACGAGATCACTAAGTTAGTATTTAATTTTCTTATCCCCGATTTTGGAATTGACGAAAAACATTTGAAAATTGCGTTTTCGGGTCACAGAGGATATCACCTTAAAATTGAAAGTGAAGACCTTAGAAAGCTCAGTAGTGAGGAAAGAAGAGAAATTGTAGATTACATCACTGGAGAAAATATAAATTTTGAAATTTTAGGATTAAATGAAAGATTTAACATAATCTATGGATTGCTAGAGGAAAACATTGGTTGGTCGCAAAAAATAATGAATAAAATTGAAAAATTATTAAATAAGCCTACAAAACAAATCGAAGCTTTACTTCTAGACAAAAATCACTTTGGTTTTAATTCTAATGTAGTTACAAGTTTTTTAAAATATAAAGATGATTTCTTAGAGCTAATTACTAAAGGAGAAAGAAATGTTTGGGCTATTGAAGGTTTTGGTTTAACTAATTGGAAGAAACTCCTAAGAGGAATTGTTAATCAAGTTGGAGTTGAATTAGACGAGCCAGTTTCAATAGACATACATCGACTCATACGATATCCTGGATCGTTGCATGGAAAAACAGGATTTAAAGTTCAAGAAATTGAATTAAACGAACTTAACGGTTTTAATCCTTTAGATGAATCTAATGAGAAATTAGATCCCATCGTGTTTAAAAGTAAAAAAAAATTGACCCAAAAATTAGAAATAGTGGAAAATAAATTACCAATCACTAAAATCAAGGGGGAATCGTTTGGTCCCTACATCAAAGGTGAAATAATAGAAGTTCCTCACCACTTCGCAGTTTTTTTATTGTGTAAAGAAGTTGCTAAAACGATTTAGGATAACATAAAATTCTGCCCTATCCTTCATTATTATAACATATTTCAATTGTTTGAGACTTATGGATTTAAAAAAGGATTACGATAAACTTTATCAACATTGGCTTAAAGAATTTGAGCAACCCAAGTTGACTCAATTAACCCAAGAAATATTTGATAATTATAAAAAATTTTTTAATTATATAACTCAATATCAGATAGAGGAAAAACCCAAAGTTGAATTGTCATTATTTAACTCATACAAGAAGGGTTTTACTTATTTATTTAACGATTTCTTAAAAATTCGGGAAGTAAAAATACTTAATTATGCTTTATCTCTTAACGACATTGATCTAAATGATGTAATAGAGGCAGAGAAATTATTCTTTCAAAATTTAGTTAGCGCGATTAAAGGATATAAAAAACTTAAAAAGCTCGCGCTCTACGATGATCAGAAACCAATTGAGTTAGAAGAGATTTTACAGGACGAAGAAAAACCCGCTAACATTCCCCCTTTAGAGGAATCCACCGAAGATCATTCAATTGAAACAACTAATAACGCTCAACTCGAAAAAGCAGAAAAAGATCAACCTAACCAAGAGGACAAATACAATTACACGCTTATTCGTTTCAACGAACCTTCTCCGCCTTTAGTAGGGATTGACCTTATTAATTATGGACCCTTTCAGGTAAATGATATCGCTAATATGCCCTATAAGAACGCGAAAATCCTCGTTTACGAAAAAATAGCAGAAAAGATCGAACTGTCTTAATTATCTTTCAACTTTTTTTTAAACTCCTCTTTAAAGTATACGATTCGATATTTAGAATATTTATCGATAGGAGAGTATTTTGGAGGAAATGGGTTAACTAAAGTACCTCCGCAGTGTTTACACACAGATTTTGCATTTATCAATCCATATTCTCCACATTTACTACATTTTTGAAGGTATTTCGTCATCGCTCTAGCTATAAAAAAATTATTAAGTTTTACTTCCTAATAAATTCATATAAACCATCAGTTTTTTGAGTGGAAGATTCAAGAACTTCAAGGGCATCTGAAAGAATACTTTCTGCATCGAGATAATCTTTAGAAACAATTTCTAATCTGTAATAAGGCGCACCCAAATATAATAAACTTAATTTTCGAGTTTCTTTTGGCTTATCGATTACCTTCGCAACTTTATTCAATGTTTCTTTTATTATATTAATTCCATCTCCGGTTCTATTGATTATTTTTATTTTACCGCTTATTCTTACTGTAGAAATCTCAACGTTTTCTTTTACTATTTTCAAAAAAGCATCTTTAATATGATCTGGAACATCTTTAAGTTCATTTAAAATATCCTCCCCCTCTTCTTTAAGTATTTCAATAGCTTCTTGATAAAAATCAAATTGTTCTTTTATAGGCCAACCTATTAACTCATAAGCTTGATCTAAGGTTAGATCAATTCCTTCCGTTTCAGTTAAAAACTGCAGGAGAACCTCAAATTTATTTCCATATTTATGTTCTTTTGTTATCAAATCTTTTTGGGCAGAATTTACGCGTCTTAAAGAGAGGTCAATCTGTCCTTTATCAGGAACAACCTTCACAACTCTCAATACTAGTCTTTGACCAATTCTCACTATGCTTCTAATATTTTTAACCCATCTACTTGAAATTTCACTTATATGAATCATTCCTCTAGCAACATCTTCTGATGGGAGACCATCATAATCTGGTATGTCCACATAAATATATTGGTTTTGGATATCGACAACGCGCCCCATAATAAACGCACCTTCATTAGGAAACGGCTCTCTATTCTTTACCATGATATCTATAAACTTTTTATTTTTTTTAATATCTCTTTGTAATTTAACGAACTATAACTTTTTACTTTTATTATACAAATATTAGAAAAAGGTTTTTTTTTACTGTTCTCTATCAAATTTAAAGTATAGAACCAAATATAAAGTGATCTAAAAATACCAAACTGGATCATACACAGTAAATGGGCAAAAAAGATTGGAATTGACAAATTTATCGTTGATTTTGTAAATAGAAACATCGATTATGGAACTTCTTGGGCATATAAAGAGAGCAAAAATGATTTTTCCGCAGAGGAATACGAAAGTGCTATAGCAAAGCAGTTGAATTTTTTTCATCAGAAAGATTTAGAAGAAAAATACGACCACAATTCATATGTTAAAGCATATTACTTGCATCACTTATTAGATTACTTTAAAGAAACTCGAATAAATATATATGAGATAAATACCGTTTTCGATCAATTTTTAAAAGAAAAAATTGAAACTGAAACCATAAATAATGAAGGTAAGAAAGTTAATTTCTCAAAAGAAATTCATCAAATTTTCGACTTTCTAAGAAAAAATAAAGAAGAATTATACTCAGATCTTAAAGGGGGATATTTTACTAATTAGAATATTGGAAAAGCTAAATCAACTCTTACTCAACAAATTTATCTAATACTTCCGTTCAAACTAATGCTAGAAATTATAGTAAAAAATATATATTTGATATCATTAAATGTAGTTATCATTTAATCTAAAATTATATTTTATAATTTCATATTAAATTATCTAACCTAATAATAAGTAGAGGAAATTGATTTAAAATGCCAACTGATAAAAAACATTTAAACCTGGTAATAATAGGTCATATAGATCACGGCAAATCCACCATGATGGGCGCAATGCTCGTCAAAACTGGAGCTGTATCAGACAGAGAAGCACGAGAGCTTGAGAAGTTAGCAAAAGAATACGATAGAGAATCTTGGTCATATGCTTATGTCTTCGATCGACTAAAAGAAGAGCGACAACGTGGTATTACTATTGATTTAGCATTCCGAAAATTCGAAACTAACTCAAAATATTTCACCATTATTGACGCTCCGGGTCATGCTGACTTCGTAAAGAACATGATCACTGGTGCCTCTCAAGCTGACGCCGCAATTTTAGTCGTTTCTGGAAAGAAAGGCGAAATGGAAGTCGGTATTGCAGCAAATGGTCAAACTCGAGAACACGCTTATTTAGCCCAAACTTTAGGTGTTAAGCAATTAGTCGTTGCAGTCAATAAAGCAGATAACTATGAATACAGCGAAGAGCGCTATAATGAAGTAAAAGAAGCAGTCTCTGATCTCCTAAAAAATATAGGGTTTCCAGTCAAAAAAATTCCATTTGTACCTGTAAGTGGTCTTAAAGCAGAGAATTTAACGGAAAAAAGTGCTAACCTTCCATGGTACAACGGTCCAACCTTAATTGAAGCGATTGATGCATTTGAACTCCCTCCAAAACCTACTGGCAAACCACTACGCGTTCCAATTCAAGACGCATATAATATTAAAGGTACTGGAGTTGTCCCTGTTGGAAGAGTTGAAACAGGTGTATTGAAGAAGAATGATAAAATTGTTATAATGCCAACTGGCTTTAAAGGCGAAATAAGAAGCATCGAAATGCACCACGAAGAACAACCAACTGCCGAACCTGGTGATAACATCGGTTTTAGCATCAGAGGAATTACTATGGCGGATGTTAGTCGTGGCGATGTCATGGGCCATCCGACCAATGTTCCAACTGTAGTTACTCCAAAGGGGAACTGGACTGGACAAATAATTGTTATATGGCATCCAACAGCTATTGCTCAAGGATACACTCCTGTAGTTCACGCTCATACAGCTCAAGTCGCTGCCAAATTTATCGAGTTAAGCAAAAAGTTGGATCAGAAGACTGGTGCCGTAATCGAGGACAATCCGAAATTTCTCAAGAAGAATGATGCAGCAATCATCAAACTACAGCCAATTAAAAAGCTTTGTATTGAAAAATACGAAGATTTTCCAGAACTCGGCAGATTTGCGGTGCGCGACATGGGTAGAACGGCTGCTGTGGGGATTGTTAAGGACCTTGACCCAGGAGTATAAAGAGATAATCTTTCTTTGATTTTTTTAATTAATATTTAATTTTAATTTATTTTTATTTGCTATTTTCTGCTAATCTAATTTCTTTTAGTTTTATAATTTCATATTATGTGAATATTATTTTCATTTTTGTAAGATAACTTGCCTTTTCTAATTATCATAAATCGTGGTTAGAAAGGGTTAATTTTGTTAACAACTAAGAAAAAAATATGTTTGATAGGTGAAGGAGGTGTAGGTAAATCCTCGTTACTGTCTTTATTACACGGACGTGATGTCCCTCGTGAAAGAATTCCTACAGTAGGTTTAGAAGTCGAAGATTCCTTTCTGAATGGAAAAAATTGTTCTGTTTGGGACATAGGTGGTCAGAATAGGTTTAAGTTTATGTGGCAGGATTTTCTCAGGGGAGCCGGTTTAGCAGTGATCGTATGTGATTCTACTAAAAAAAATATAAAGCAGACAAAGGAAATCTATGATAGGTTTGAACGTAGTTTAGGAACTAAAATCATAGCAATCGCAAATAAGCAGGATCTACCTGGTGCTTTAAGTGCTAAAGAAATCCAGAAAAAGTTAGGCGGTCTTAAAACGTATGGAATGTCAGCTATTAGGCCTGAGTTACAACAAAGGATGAGAGAAATATTAGAATATGAGATTAATACCAAATAAAACTCTTTTATTAATGTTTTTATAACGCTTTACCTATTATGTGTGCCGTCGCACGGGTTCTGGGATTTTGGAATCAATGCACACTTTTTGAAATAAAGAATTAACATCTGTATACGAAATTCCTTTAGAATGAAAAAACACTTTGGAAAGACCTCCCGCTGTTTCAACGACAGTTTCATATAAATTAAAATTTAATTTTAAGATCAAAGGTTTGAGTTAAGGAAAAATTTTAATTCTTACAATTTCATAAATAATAAAAAATAGTCAAATCGGTTATTTTTTTTCTTACGTTTTCATAAAGTTAATAACAAAAATTAACATTAGAAACCATATTTATGAAATGGATATCTCATCCATTATTTACATAAAGTAATATTTTACTCGAAAAATTAGGAAAAATTATTAATACGAAACCATGAGTAAAGAAGAATCAATAATTGGTGAAGGTTTTTCTCAAGGAGCTAATTTATTAAAAGCAATTGTAGGTTATGGTTGTATTCCTGTCCACTGGTACTATGGGCTTTTTTTTATTTCTTTTAATGTAAATGTATTATTGTTATTTTTTATAGAAATAGGAAAAGTTGGTTTTGAAGCTATGATGTTTTTAAGTGGGATGTTTTTAACTATGAGTGTTATTAGAGGAGAAGAAAGTAAAATTCATTCTTGGAAGAGTTGGTATAAAAAAAGATTGGTAAGATTATACCCAAATCTAATTATTGCATCTTTAGTTAACCTTTATTTTTTCTTCTTTTTATTTGGAGTACAACATGATATGAATACAATATTACTATGTCTTAGTGGATTACAATCGGTTCCAATTAATCCCGATTATTGGGGGATTGTATCACATTACTGGTTTTTTACATTAATGTTAAGTTGCTATCTATTTTTTCCTTTTTTTTTTTATTTAATAAAAAGACGATTTAAATTAATGGTTGTTTTGAGTATTGTTCTTTATATTTGTTTTATTATTTTTTTTGACATTTTTAATTCTATCTCACAATACATCATGTATGAGTGGTTTGGACATGAATTAAATTTATGGTGGTTAAGTTTACTTACACCAAGATATTTTTCTTTCTTTTTCGGAATGTTGTTTGGTTATTGGATTAGCCAAATGGATATTAAAAATAAAAATATCTTCCAAAATAGGATTAAAATTAAACTCATATTGTTTGTCTCTGTAATAGTTCTTTTTCTATTACATCTATATTTCTTATCTTTTTTACTTCCAAGAGGAACGAGTGGTTTTTTCACCCAAAATATCTTTTACTCTAATTTAACAAGAACTTTTACTTTTCCTTCAATTGGGGTCTTGTTAACAATATTGACCCTTATGACTTTTAATAAAAAGCCAAGAATTAATAAAATCTTTGAGATCCCAGG
>DATKTW010000032.1:0-14750 GCA_035530895.1 Candidatus Nanopelagicaceae bacterium | reverse complement strand
ATTATAGTTCCTATGAAACCTAAAAAAGCCTTATTACCGCTCCTTAAAATGTGATCTATCGCCTCGTAGGTAGCGATTACTACATCTGCTTCTTCCAGTGAATCTAAGTCTTCCGGTTCTTTCTTTTCTAATAGAGATTCCCCAATCCTCTTTATAATTGTTAAATTAAGGGGTTTATACTTAGATTTGAATTCTTCAGTTCTTAAACTTGCTAACGCCCTGATTGGAACTAAATAAAGCATTTTTTTTTTTTCACTAAGGACTCTCGAAATTCCTGCCAATTCACCTACTAATGTTTTACCTGCTGAGGTGGGTGCCATAATTAATTGATTAGCGCGTTCTTTTAAAAGTCCTTTATCAATTGAAATTGCTTGTATTGGTAAGAGGGTTGAAATTTTCTGAGATTTTAGTAAATCTTTATATTTATTCTGAATTTCGAGATCATCAACATTATAATTTAAATATTTCTTACTTACTTGTGGATTCCTTTCAACATCGTACAGCGTCATCTCTTTGTTTTTTAACGGATCAAAATCAACCTTAAAAGAATCTAAAACCCTTTTCGCATCTTTGAATTTCAAGATCAAATGATTAAAGAAGTTCTTAAGTTTAGGGTTTAGTTTTTCAGATGAAATAAGTCCTGCTCTACTTGCTTGTTTTACTATTAAGTCTAATGCACAATTTGAGCAAATATATTGGTTTTGTAGTGATTTTATCTTAGTTGTTTCGCTCAGTAAAGTAAATTTCTTATCTTCTAAACATTTTTTGCAGAAAGTAAGGTTTTTAATATTACTTTCGCCATATTGAAGATTCTTAAGCATTTCTTTTATTGGTTTAAATTCATTTGGTTGCGTTTGATCTGAAAAAGCAACAAATTTATTTTTAGCATCAAGTAAGAATTTTTTAAACAGTCTTGGATTAATAGGTTGCGGGTTACCATCTTTTTGGAGCTTAGAAAAACTCACAGGTTGAAATTTATCTTGATAATCTAATCCAAAAACAATCGTTCCTCTAAAAAAGGGATTACTTATGTAAGAAATCGATTTGCTTTTTTTCTTAAATGATTTCAGATAAAAGAAATTAAGATTAAATGACAAATGTTTTTTATTTTCCTCATTTCTATCAAAAACAATAAAGAAGTCTTTAGTAAATAGAGTTGTCAAAAGAAATATCACTAATCTTATATAGTAGTCTTACTATTGTTGTTCAAACAAAAAAAATCAGAATTTAAAATCCAAAAACAGTTTTTATCTTATCGTAGACTTGTTTAATTTGCCTCAGCTTAGCCTCATCGCCCTGACTTAAAAAATGTTCTATCCATTGGGCTAAACCGCCACCATTAGGGTCCATCCATTGTTTAAAATATTCAACTGCTTGACGTTCTTCTGCTGACATTGTTGTTAGTATTAATTTTAATTTCTACTATATAAAATTATAAATTATTCTATTTTATATATTTATAATTTTTGATAATTTTAGATCCATTAATATATAAACCGACAATAATTAAAATTTATTAGGTGATAATCAAATGCCAGATGTTAGAATTAAAACTCCTAATTTAGACGAGATTTTTGAAAAGTGGAAGCAACGTGCTGTTAGAAGCGATAAAAAAAAGATGGAAAAACAATTTGGTACTAAAGGGGCTATTTTTTCATTAGATGCTATAAGCGCGGCAGAATATGTTAAAGATACACAAAAGGAAGCTGCGATTTATTTTGCGATTAAAAAAACTGTGGGGGAACTAGCTAAAGATACTGATGAAAAAACCGTTCTAGCACCAAAAGTAGTCAGAGAAACATTTTATTCATTTAAGGCTCAAGGTAAGATCAATAAAAGCGACTGGAAAGGCGATGAAATGGTACCAACCTATGAAACGCTCCAACCAATTCCATGCAAAAAGTGTAATGGGAAGGGTTATATTGAAAGCAAGTGTAAGACATGTAAGGGTACAGGAAAGATCGAAGAACAGTTGCAAGTTTTAACTGGGGAAGAACAAAAAAAGGAAGTTAAACCATTTTCCTATTCCTGTGGGGTTTGCTATGGTACTGGTACAAGTAAGGAGCAATGTAAAGATTGTGGAGGACATAAAAACTTGTATAAGTATCAAATTTTACCAGTTCCTTTTAAGACTGTTATTACCGGAATTCCAGTACTACACAGCAGCGCACAAACTAAATATGAAAAAGAAATCGAACGAGATCTCCACCAAATAATAGAAGAAGTCGAAGGTATCAAGTTTAACGATTTTAAAGAACTTGAATCGAAGAGTGAAGCCTCATTAGGGTATTGGAACAAGGACATTAAAAAAACGATAAGCTCTGCAGGAAGTGATTATAGAGATTACTCAAAAGATAAAGAAGCTCAAATTACTACACAAATTTATCTATTTCCTATGATTCAAATGTTCTGTGAAACAAAAAAGGGATCTAAGTTCGAAATTTATAGTTTAGGCTCTGCTAATAAATTTATGATTTACTCGAACTTCTAAAATAATTTAAATTAGCCAGATCTTCATTTTTTTATTTTTATTTTTTTTTTGATTGTACATTTCAATTTCAAGGATTAATTCAAATTTAATAAAAATTTAAATAATTTTTTTTATATCTTTTTTAAATTTTGATTTTTTATGAGATTCGCTCGTAAGAACTTATTCAATTACATCGTATCGGTTAAATAACTTCATAACTATTTTTAAAAGAAAATACATTTTTTTTGGTATGCGCCCAATTAAAGCGTTAAAACTAGTCATCATATCCGACTGTAATGAATGTCTATTACTTTCAAAATTTGGATAACATAAGCCCCCAGTAACTTTAGGAGGCGAACCATAATTCTTAACTTTTTTCCATTGTCCATCCAGTTCTCTTGTTCCTAGCCAACTCTTATCAGTATAAATTTGAATGGTACGATTTGATTTTAATTTAATTTCACCATAGATATTAACTGATCCTACCCCACCATCGTATTGTGAAGTTTCTATTAGAATTAAATTTTCACCTTTCCTAACAGAGTCTTTTAAATCAAAAATTTGAATATTATTTTTTAACATAACATAGTTTAACGATTGTCTAGTAATTACATGGCCAACGAGTTTATTATTTAAATTCAATTTTGCAAAGTTCCACCCAATTACTTGCACATAAGCACTTTTAATTTCTTCCTGAATTTCAAAAGTTTCTTTAAAGAATACAGTATCAACTTGGTGTTTATTCTTAGAATCAAGATAAATTGTTTTACTAGGGATGTTAGGATTTATCCATTCTCTCTTGCTATTTATTTCTTCGATTTTCTCATTATAAAACTCTATTAACCAGAGATATTTGTTTCTAATCTCTTCAAAACCATCCTTCTTGGCAGTTCTCATCCAAATCGATTCGTACTCATCAAGGAGAGAAGTTAAATCTTGTATTAAGTTTTTGATTTCTTTTATTGTTTGCATTTTTAAGTTACTTTTTAGCCTTTTAGGATTATAATCTACTAATTTCTTAGAGTTTATTCTTTTCTTACAATATAGTTTAATATGTTTGGCAATATAAGCAAAAACCTGCAGATTTTCCTTATTCCTTAACACATTCGACTCCACTTCTTTACACAATGCTATAATTTCATCCATATCTTTAATTACAATCTCAAATTTAGAAGTTTTAATATTTCTTCTATAAATCGAGCTTTTCTTATTGTAGGGATGGGAGAAAAAGTGAATGTAATAAAATGTTTGTTTAGTATGTAGGCGATTGCTAGCCTCAACAGTTCTTAATATTTTTATTACTTTTAATAACCGTAAATCATCAATCCCAAAAAAATGAAATAATGCGCTCTTCCAGAATATAAGGAAATTTATTTCCCTAATAGGATCCCATCCTATTTGAGCGGAATAGATAAATCCGTATATTCTATTCTCTCTAATTTCCTTATTATTATAGTCTCCCCAACTTGAAGTAATTTCTCCAATTGCCCCATTTTTATAACCGTATTTAATTAAATTTGTTATGTTTTTTTCTGAACGCAAAAAGGAAGGAAATAATCGATTATAATCAATTATAGATGGGCTCACAACTAGCGGTAAATTAAATTCTTTAATTTTATCTACAATTGGATGTTTATCTTTGGTATTATATTTCCAATACATGACAATCATGTCCTTTGGTAAACCCACAAGTACTTCCTTATGTTTATAAAGAATGTCGTGATAAACGATGATCTTATTGTATCCATGCTTCTTTACAATTTCATACACTTTTTTGTAATGTTTTAAATATGCCTGGCTTATTCCTATTTTATCGACATATGCTTTAGATGCACCCTTCCCCACATCCCAGCTTTCATCCGCACCTATGTGGAAATACTCAGATTTAAATACTTCACGTAATTCCTCTATCATATTATCTAAAAGAGTGTATATTTGCTCATTTGCTATATTTAAACTATTCGAACCGGGAAATTCTCCATAATCCCAGTAATTTTCATCATGAAGGATATTTTCCCAGTGCCCAATCGTTTGAAAAATAGGAATTAATTCTACAAAATGTTTTTTCGCGTAATCGAATAAATCTTTTATTTCTGCTTTAGAATAAGCTCCTCTTCCTTTCCCAATATCCGGATATTTTTCAAATTTAAACATATCCTGCATATAAACTAAATAATAATGGTTAATTTTGAAATGGCTAAGCGTTTTAATGAATTTCTTTAAATTTTCAACTGTTGCTGCTTGACCTCTAGATATATCATCTGACACACCCCTTATCTTTAATCTAGGATAATCGATAATAGCCACTTGTCTGAGTAAGTTTTTTGAGTTGGAAGAATTTAGAAGCTGAATTAGTGTTTGGATACCATAATAAATGCCTTGAATAGAATCTGCTTTTAAATACATTGTAGAATCTTCAGAAAAAAGAAAATATCCTTGTTCGATTGCGTTTTGGTTTCTTTTAATACTATTTAAATCTAGTTGTGGGAAATATTTTTCACACAAACTCGAAATCATTTTATCGATCTCTATTTTATTCAGAGAATTCTTATCGTACTGTACTTCCAATTCAAATTCTTTTTCGTAATGTTGAAAATGATCGATAAACTGATCTAAAACAAACCAATCTTCTTTAGGTATATCAGTTAATATTAAAGAATTTCCCCTGAATTGCATCATTTGAGAATCTATTAACTTATAATAAAGAGGTTCCGGAAGTAAAGAAATTTCTTTTGTATCTATTTCATTTTTAATTAAGTTTCTTATGCAAATTAACATAATTATAAATTATACAAATCAAAAATAAGATTTATTTATTATTAAAAGAAACAAGTGTTTTCAACTTTTCTGTAATTGATAAACTCGATCTCAATTAATTCGCTTTAATATTCTAAATATCACTCAAATTTCATTAGACTCATGGTTAAAGTAAGAGAAAAATTATAAATATGGATTCTTCATATAATAAATTGGAGAAACATTGAACTCTTATGTGTGTGTGTTGTTATTATGAATAATCAAAAATTTTCAAGAAAACCGAATTTTTTAGGATATTTACTTCCCTTTAACTCACTAGCCCTGTCTATGATTGGTCTTTTTGGAGCATTTACTTGTGTGGTTACTATGGTAATAGCATTTCCCATCCCAGCCACTAACGGCTTTATAAATATCGGAGACGCTGTTGTTATGATAACAGCATTAATTTTTGGTCCAATAATTGGAGGTATTGCAGGGGGAGTAGGATCCTCTTTAGCTGATTTATTCTTAGGTTATGCAATTTATGCCCCTGCTACACTTGTTATAAAAGGCTTAGAAGGTTTTTTTGTTGGATTAATAGCAAATCCAAAAAAGAAGTATAGATGGAATTATAGAGATTTTATTGGAGTTATAGTAGGTGGATTTATAATGATAATTGGATATTTTCTTTACGAAGTTATGATATTTGGAGTACCTAGTGCTCTATATGAATTTATTTTAAACAGTATAATCCAATTTGGCTTGGGTTCTGTAATTGCCTTAACATTTATTTTCTCAGCAAGAAAGAATATTAAGACAAGTTTGCCACAAGTGTTCGATAAAATATATATATCTCCTGAATTAATTGAATAATTAAATAAATTTCCCCAAAGTCTTTTTTAATCCTTGGAAAAGTAAATAAATATCAGAAAAAAGATGGGTCTCATCAATTCTAAGAAAATCATCTTTATAATTACTAACTTCTGATTAAATCCAAAGTGAGCCATAGCAATCTGGGCATTTATATTTACATTAATCTTCTATCATGTTAAATTGAAACTCTTAAATTTACGATCGATCGTAAAATTTATATTTTTGAAATCATCATTTATCTGATAAAAGGTAATAATTTGGTGTAATTATCATTCTTGAATGGATAATTTTATTTAGTCTTTTAAGTAGTATTGGAGCTGTTTCAGCAGCCGCTCTTTTTATATTATTAGCAGAAGACGCTCAGAAATCGCTAGTTTCAATGTTGATCTCATTTGCTACTGGAACTTTGCTTACAGCAGCGTTATTTGGATTAATACCTGAGGCAATAGAGAGTGCTGGGGGAGAACCTCAGAATGTAATGTCATTTGTTTTAGGTGGTATTCTTTTTTTCTTCTTCTTGGAAAAAATAATTATATGGCGAAATTGCGCTGACGAGGAATGCGATGTTCACGCAGCAGCTGGACCTATCATCTTGATTGGAGATGCTTTTCATAACTTTATAGATGGAATTGTGATTGCTGCTAGCTTTCTTACAAGCTTTACAGTTGGAATAGCCGTAGGTTTTGCTATAATTGCTCATGAAGTTCCACAGGAGACAGGGGATTTTGGAATCCTTTTACACGGTGGTTTTTCAAAAAAGAGAGCTTTTATTCTTAACACGCTATCAAGTATAACAACAATTCCAGCAGCAGTAGTTAGTTATTTCATTTTAGGAGAAATATCGTTTATCGTACCTTACGCCCTAGCAATTTCAGCAGCAAGTTTTTTATACATAGCTTTATCAGATTTAACACCGGAATTACATCAGAAGTGGGGGTTCAAGCACTCAGTACAACAATTAATTTTAATCCTATTTGGGGTTACAGTAATGATCTTAACCATGAGTATCATGGGTCATAATCATTAGTTTATCAAAAACAAGTAATAATTCAATCTATGCAAGATTTAGATTATACTGTTATTAAGTTTTTATATCGAAAGAGTCTTCCTTTAAAAGTTGGAAAACTTGCTAAGGAACTCAGTATCCCTCACTCTACATTGGGGAGTTGCATTACGAGATTAAAGACAAAGGGACTTGTAAAATACGAAGTTTACCATGAAGTCGAATTAACTTCTAAGGGTAAAGATTTAGCAATTGAATTAATTAGGCACGCAAGACTCTTGGAAATTTTTCTACATACCGAATTAGGCGTAAAACCAGAACTTGCTCATCGCGAAAGTGAAAATTTAAATTTGCTTTTCTCATGTGAAACCATAAATAAGATTTGTAAGAAATATAAACATCCAAAAAAATGTCCTTGTGGTGATGTGATCTTAAGTTCTAGTCGCTGCGTATGTGAAACTGAGATAAGAAATAGAGTATAAGAATTTTACTATTACATTATTTCGTTAGAAGCGTAAGCGATTAAAATTTGACCAAAAAATAAGTGGTGGGAAGCCATATTTCCAGACTGACATGAGTGAACAATTTTGCACTCATAAGCAAGTAAGCAATCTTTTATCGTAGGAACTTTCGTTCTTTTCCCTTCTATAGTTTCCAGTCCTGTTTCCTTAAATTTATCAACATTTCTTCCTGAGAGCGAGCCAGTAATGTTTATTGTATCAGCAATTTTTTTAGAAGGAATGTTAACCGTAAATTCTCGCACACCTTCAGTTAACAGCTTGAAAGTATAACGTGACGGCGCTACTGCTATAGTTATCACTGGTATCATCCAAAGCTCTCCAATTGTTTTCCATAGCAGAGCCATTGCATTTATTTGTCCATCATTATCCATAGAAACTACATGAGCAGCTCTAGACATAAAGTAATCTATATATTCATATGGATCGATTTCTCTTCTTCCTTCATCCATTCCATTCATAAGATTTAGGCTTTGAAAGGTATATCGTGAATAACTTTATCTATTGCATTTAAACAAGCGTCCTCCCAGTCATCATTCGGGTCAATTTCTTTGGTACAGTCTGGACACCAATCGTCAGAATATCCGTCATCGAAATCATCTCTCTCTAAATCGCCATTTAAAATCCCACCGCAATAGAAGCATTCACCATCGTCGTATCTATCTAAAATTTCTGCTATTAACTCAACCTTTTTCCTATTGTTAATTTTTCACACCTAGTTCTCTATATAAAAATCTTTATTATAATATGGGTTTAAGATATAAAAAAAGTATAGGTGAAATTTTTATTAAGAAAATTGAATTAGATTACCATCCTTGAAGCGTTGATTAAGGATTTTTCAGCGTCCTTTATCATGTTATCCATTATATCTTTAACGCTTTCAATAGAATTAATAACCCCAATACTTTGACCCAGTAATACTGCACCATCATCAATATTTCCATTATAAGTCATTTCATAGTGTTTTTGGTCCTCTAGAGCTTTTTCTGGAGTAAGTTGAGCTTCAAGAGCCATCTTTTCTTCTTTATTAGTTACTACTCCATGGTGAAGTGAGTATTTATTCCTCCAAAGTCTAATCGGTCCTAAAACGCCTGTAACCCAAACAGTGTCATTTGCTCCCGCAGCAGGCACGATATTTTTATAATTTTCATGAAACTCACTCTCTTTTGAGGCTATAAATCTAGAACCCATCGCAATCCCTCCCGCTCCAAGCGATAAAGCTGCAGCCATCCCTTCTCCTGTAGCTATTCCTCCACAGGCTATTATAGGGAGATCAGGATGTTTTTGCTTTACTTGTTGTAACAAAACCAAAGAACTTATTTTTTCGTATGATTGATGACCCCCTCCTTCCCATCCTGTTACTACTACTCCATCACATCCAGCAGCTACGCATTTGTCTGCTAACCATAGGGCAGGTGCTACATGAAAATGCTTTATATTTGATCCACCCTCTCTTAGTTTTTGAAATGCATTGTTATAAATCATCTTTGGAGTACCAGCGCTAGTGATTAAGTAAAGACATTGTTCTTTGATCTTTGGATTGTTGTTAATAAATCTAGGTATAGCACGGCAAAGCCCTGGTGCATCAATCTGCATTCTTGATGTTCTAATATTAAACCCGAAAGGTTTATCTGTATGCTCGACCACATATTCCATATTTTTTTTCATTTCACTCAAACTACTCTTTCCAAATAAATTAGTATGACTTAATACTCCTAAGCCCCCGGCTTCTGAGACAGCTATCGTTAATTCTGTCGTGTAGAAGGGACCCATCGGAGCGGCTATAATGGGGTGTTTAATCCCAAACATTTCTGTAATATTAGTCTTTAAACCCAATCTTTTTTCCTCCTATAAATTGAAAATTTTCTTATGGAAGTAATATGATATGTATTAATTAATCTTTTTGAACCTTTAAATATGAAAAAATGACTAAGTGATGGACATTTATCACTTTCTACATCAGACAAATTAGTTTTATAAGTATCCAAATTTTATAAAATCAGCTTGGCGCTTTACTGCTCAGTAATGTGTCCTCTTATTATCTTTTATATCAATTTTTTTTAAGAATAGTTTACACTCTTATATATCTAAAATTTTAATGATATCCTAGTTTTAATCTAATTAGGTCAAAAAATTTTTAATATTTGAAAATGAATCCCGAAATCATAAGTATCGGCGAGCTGTTAGTCGAGATAATGCGACCGGAAGTTGATGTACCACATGGTAGAATTGGATTTTATTACAAAGGTCCATTTCCTAGTGGAGCCCCTGCAATTTTCATAGATTCTGTAGCTCGGATGTCAGTACCGTTTAATTTGTCAACAGGCTTTATAGGCGCCGTTGGAAATGATGAATTTGGTGAAACAATAATTGAGAAATTAAAAAATGACAATGTTGATGTATCTAAAATTAAAGTTTATGGAAACAGAACCACTGGAATTGCGTTTAATCAATACAATTCTGATGGCTCTCGAAAATTTATTTTTTCTGCAGGTGCCGCGGGACAAATATCTCCCGAGGATCTTGAAAAAGAATATTTTTCGAATATAAAAGCTCTTCACATTATGGGTAGTTCTCTTTCAATAAGTGAAAGTTCCCGGGAATCATGTTATAAAGCAATTGAGATTGCACGATCTGTAAATCCACAAGTTATTGTATCGTTTGATCCAAATTTAAGACCAGAAATGCTAAATATAAAGAAGATTATAGAAATATCTAAACCAGTATTAGACAGGACTACTATATTATTCCCAAGTGGAGAAGAAGCAGAAATGTTAGCGGGAGTCAAGGGAGAAGTAATTGCTTGTAAGGAATTAATAAAGAAAGGTTTAAAACTTGTCGTTTTGAAACAAGGAAAAGAAGGGTGTACTATATTTTCTTCTGAATTAGTAGATGCTATAAGGATTCCGGGATTTAAAGTTGAGGAAACAGACCCAACTGGGGCAGGCGATTCGTTTGATGGAGCTTTTATTGTTGGCTATTTAGCAGGATGGGATTTAAAAAGAATTGGAAAGTTTGCAAATGCCGCTGGCGCTCTGAAAGTTCAGTTTTTTGGACCTATGTCAAATACTTCTTATGATGAAGTAATTGATTTAATAAAAAAGAAGAAATAGTTTTTTTAATTAGGGTTACTTTAAATGTAGAGAATATACTCTAGCACCTACTATTTGATCATTTTTAATAGTATAGTATCTAAATCCTGGGGGTTTAAATTTGAATTTAGCAGAAAGGGGACCAAGCGCTTGCGTTTGAAATACAAAGGGCTTATTAGCGTCAAACCATGTTTTTAAATCGAGTGGATTTTTGAATTCTTTAAATTTATCCCGATATCGTGAGGTGTAAATTTCACATGGTACTTCAATGTAAATTGGGAAAAACCAAAAACCAAAATTAATCCTATCTGTTTCTTTAGCTTCTCTTAACCGGTACTCTTTTAAAGTATGAGTATGCCCACACATAACAATATCTACTTTTCTCCTAACAATCTTATCTGAACCAGTAAAGATTTTCAAAACTGTTGACCAGTTGTACATAATTGTTTGATATTTGAGATTTAATATCTTATCCAATCTTCCAGTTCCATCATATTTTTTTAAATTGCTTTCGTAAAAATCTTCCCATTTTAAAGGTCGATTTTTAATATTTAAAACTTTTTTATATTTTCTCCTTTTATATCGACTAAGGTTTGGGGAAACTGGAGGCGTATGCATAACTACTATCACCTTTTCATTATGGGCTAATTGAATAAAAGCACGCAATAAATCTACTTGGTATTCTTTAATTCCTTTTGTACTAGGCCCTCCTTTTAATAAATCATGCATATCTGCAATTGAATCTTGACCTGTATCAAGGAATATAAAATTATAATGGTCTCCTATTTTAAGATTAAAGTTGAGGTTAGGATTGATGTATCTAAAATAATCTTTTAAATATTTGTCTCTAGATCTAAGAGCAGTGAAATAGTTGAAGAATTTAGTATCATAGTATCCCTTTACATCTGAATGAGTCATCCCGAAAATTTTATGAATTTGACCAAAACGCATTCCATAGTGTTCCTTTCGATAGTCGTGGTTTCCAACTGTTGTAAAAATTGGAACCATAATTTCTTGGGAATTAACAAATTCTTCATCAGAACCCAAAAATGGTGGCTTTTCCAATCCTTTATTCCTTCCAAGCAAAATATCTAAGAAAACAAAAAAATTATTCTTATATTGATAATTTCCTCTAGCGATATTCAGGTAATCTATTAAATCTCCAGTCATTAACATGAAATCTAAGTCCCTCTGAGAGGATTTTGTGTTTGCAAAATCTATTAACATTCTCAAATTGGAATTGAAGTTAAATTTTGCTTTTCTTAAATCGTCGTATCGATCTTCTTGAAACTCCTCTTTAAATTCGAAATCTCTAGTGAGAACAAAATTATCTATTTTCTCTTTTTTTTTCCCATTAGTTTTACATCGTGCTATACTAGACCTTACATTATCTTTTAAATAATTTAAAATGAAGTCATTTCTTCGAGCAATATGAAAGTCAGTAGCGTGAATGAAACTGAAATCATTCCAATCTTTATCAAAAATAGCGATGCTGTGGTAGTTTATTTTATTCTCGCTTAAATTAGGGATATCATGTACGATATCAAATAAAAGAAAATCTCTATTAACTTCATTTAGCAATTTCTCAATGGTTAAGATGTCACGAATTTCCAATTTAATTTTATAGAGTTCTTCTCTTTTTCCAAATACATCGTCAAATTGAAATACACAATTATAGATATCCCATACAATACAATTCTCTTCTTCTAAAACGGGTTGATCTCTGAAATCTAATTTTTCTATTTTTTCGATTTGAACTAAATGTAAGTCGATTAAGTTTCCTCTTCTCTTCTCAAAATCGCCACTTTCTTTTAAAATTGGTTGAATAAATAAATTTTGGTGAAAATGTTCCAAAATGTTCCGAGTTGAATGGGATATGGATGTAATAATGAGGGCTTCGAACGATAAATTCTTAATTGGAAACTGAGCTCTTTGTTTATAATCTCTCAAATTTAGTAATATTGGTTTTCCAATATTCGGAGATATAATTATAGGATAAATTCCTAGTTCAAGATCAATCATAAATAACACGATAAAAATTAGACGAAATTAACTTAATAATTATTATTTGATTTCTTATAATAAAATAATTTAGTTAGAATAATTTTTGCATAATAATTTCTTGAAACAAGTGTTCTTACAATGGAAAGATTATACCAACCAGATTTTAGTTCTATATTTGGGGCAAAATATGCAAGTGCGTTTACCTATGGTCAAATTGACTCGTTAATATGGCCAATTTTTAACGAGATCGAGGGATCAAAGGCTTTAACAAATCTTTTAGAACTAAAAAATCACGACGGAAGAAGTTACTTCTATAATAGAAAAATATGTATTGAAGATGAGAAAGTAGAGTTGTTTTCTTCAAATATTAATAACGGATTTGTTCAAGCAATGGATTTATATAAAGCATATGGAATTACCAATGAGGACGTTTTATCTGTTGTAAGAAGTGACCCTGAGATATTTAAAGGAATTTTATCCTTTAATCTTGAGAATAGTGCTATCCCTGATTTAGAATCAATAGCAAATCAAATTCCTGTTGTTGGAGTAGTTCTTTATCCATCTTTTTGCAAAATTGATATAACTGATGTTAATAACGAGAATCTACGCGAATTACTTAATTATTGTAAAAAAAAGGAATACTTCGTGAAGATTGACATAGGAAATATGAATCTACCAGAAAATTACGCTGAATATACGACTTATGATAAATTTAAGTCTTTTTTATCGAGAAATCCGGATATTATCATCATTTTAAGTGGATTGGATTTTTCGGGAGATTTTAATCTATATTATCAACTTTTAAAATTGTACAATAACTTATGGATTGAGGTGGATCCACGAAATTTTGGAGGAATGACGCCAACTGATTATTTTAAGGAACTTTTCTCATTGAAAGGATTTATTCAAAATGCTTGGCATAGGATAACAATAGGAAGTGCAACACCCACCTTGGAGATATCCCAGATGAAAAGAGGGTTTTTGGAAGCAACAGAAATATTGAATTTTCCTCAAAGAAATTTGTTGAGAAGTTGGGCTTTCAGAAACGCTAATAGGTTAAGTCCTTCTATATTTGAGCCTACATTAGAATCGAATTTGTTTAGAGCCGTTAAAGAAATAAAAAAAATTAAACAAATTGAAAATGATAACGAGGTAATTATTTCTTATAATGTAAAGATGAGAAGTTTTGCTATTACTCAATTATTATTTATTACAGATATACTAAATGATCTTTTTAAATCTTGTATAGAAGAAAATCCTCATTTTAAAGATGGGGAAATTTTTATTAGATCCTACCATACAACTGTTAGCTTAATTATTAATGAACATGAATTTGGTAATTTCCTCGATATGCATTACAAGTTTGCAGAAATGTCCTCAAGGGATAGCTCTCAATTCCTACATACCGTAAGAGCTCTTGAGAATCGCCCTGATTTCAACTACTTTGACCACGATTTGGCAAACAATTATGGCAATCGACAATTAATTTTACCTGTTCTTGATGGTAAAATTAAAATTGGGAGTCGTGAGAATTTTTATGTATTAGTAACTTTTGGTCCTAGAACATTTAACATTCACATTAAGGTTAAACTAACAAAGGATAAATAACCCCATTAATTTTATTCAATCCAATGCAGTAATGGAATTACCAAGCATTATAGAATAAAAATCCACTGAGCATTCTAAAGCCGCAATTCCCATGTAGTATAATAGATATTACTCTAATTGGGCTACATTTGTTAAATTCTACTATTAAATGGTAGTATCAATTTTTTATCTTTCTATAGGTACTCTTATATAAACTTATTGCTTGAAATAGAGACGAAATGCCTCTAAGAGAAAATAAACTCAAAAGTTTAAATATTGGTGATGAGTATATTTTATAAAGAAGTAAGTAAGTTGTAGAAAATGATTATTTATTTGTATCAACATTTTGTTAAACAAAAGAAACCCAATTTTTTGTATTGTAATAAATATTAAATTATAGATTCCCAATTCTTCTTTTATTAAATGATATTCTAAAAAATCTTAAAATAAAACTATAATATGACTGA
>DATKTW010000031.1:0-3143 GCA_035530895.1 Candidatus Nanopelagicaceae bacterium | reverse complement strand
TAATGCTGTTATTACTCCTTATTGTTCCAAAAGGGATGAAATTACCTAGTAAAGATGAAACAATACTAGGTTATACTAAAACAATCGGATTAACAAGGGTTAAACCCTTAGGTAGAAATCTCCTAGTTGGATTTGGCTCTTTTGCTATTTTTAGTGGTATTTTGTTTATTGGGGCTAATCTTTTAGGAGTATTTCATTTTGCTCCTGAGTTCTTGTTTAGAAATCCGAATCCTTATCCTTTTCTGCTTGGTTGGTTCATTTGGATTTTTATGATTAGGCCAGGATTATGGGAGGAAGTGGCATTTCGAGGCGTTGTTATACCTCTTCTTTCAAAAAAATATAAAAAAATATTTACAATTCTAATAAGTGGCATAATTTTTGGATTAGCACACGCATTTAACGTTATAGGGGTTTTATTATCGGGTGGACCTCACATTCTAACGCTATTTCAGGTTATATATACAACCCTGATTGGTTTTTCAATGGGATATATGTATCTAAAAACTAAAAGCCTACTACCAAGCATTATTTATCATTATTTAATTGATACAGTAGGACTTATTTTTCTAAATGTTTACATCGAAAATATAGTTCTCGTGGGAGTATTTTTAATTGTATTTGTAGGCGTTATTCCATCAATTTTGAATATTGCCTTTACTAAATTGGTTTTTTGGAAGGATAAAAATTAAGATATTATAATTAATAAAAGATAAAAATTTTTAAAAATTTTAATATGATGATGTAGAATGAATGATAGTGTTATGATTTCTGTAAGTGAACTAAAGAAATTTTTTGGGGATGTAAAAGCAGTCAATGGGATTTCGTTTGAGGTAAAAAAGGGAGAAGTTTTTGGTCTTTTAGGACCCAACGGAGCCGGTAAAACCACTACTATTAAATTATTATTAGGGTTACTCGAACCAAACGAAGGCACCATTAAAATTATGGATTTAAATCCAGAAATAGATGAAGTTCAAATAAAAAGTCGCGTGGGTTATGTATCTGAAGAACCTCTAATTTTTAAATCGCTTACTCCAAAAGATCTTTTCAATTTTATTGCGTCAATACGCAAATTAAACCCAGAAGAAACTTCAGAAAGAGCTCAAGAATATTTGGAGAGTTTAGGTGCTTTAGAATACTACGAGCAGTTAGTTGCTACTCTTTCTCATGGAAATAAACAAAAAATTCAAATAATTTCTTCGATCCTCCACGATCCCGATTTACTCATTTTGGACGAACCACTTTCGGGGCTTGACGCAAAGTCTGTAAAAGTTGTTAAGGAAATCTTAGATATCCATATCGAAAATGGTGGCGCTGTATTATTTTCGACCCATATTATGGAAATTGCAGAAGATTTGTGTGATCGCATCGCGATAATGAATCAAGGAAGGATTGTAGGAATTGGATCTATGGATGAATTAAGGCAGCAGGCCGATAAGCTAGGAGCTAATCTAGAAGATGTGTTCTTAAGATTAACAGAACAAGATGTGAGCGTAAACGAAATAGTTAAGAAGTTGAGAAAATCTTTAAGCGACAGAAACTAAGTGTAGTCCGATCATGACAGAAAAGGAAATGGGACTTTATAAGCTTGCAAAGTATACTAATCTAGAAATCGTAATGGAGGCACAAATCCAATCTAGTGGTGCAAACCAAGCTCGTATTTTGGAAAAATATAAGAAAAATAAGGGCTCAATTAAACAACAAGCTTTTGTAACGAAAATAATTTTTGCTGCGATGCTTTTTTTTATAGCTGTTTTACCTTCTATTAGTACCTATTTTCAGGTAAGACCCATGCTTAGCAATCCAGTTGTAATCCCAGATTCTGTATTGATTCCTGGAAGCATCCTATTTGGATCTTTTAATTTAATGCAATTACTTTTCCTCATCATGCTCGGAATGTTCACTATCGGCGCCATGATGTCTGGAGATGCGTTTAGATGGTATGAGACGCTACCGTTATCCAAGGAAAGGTTAAGAAAGTTAGGTTTTATGACCGTTTTCCGCAACTTAGATGTAGGACTTATTACTATGATTCTTGCTTTTCCTATAATAATGTTCGTTATCTCTCTTAACATCCTATTAACCCTAGTCGCTCTGGTGATTTCTGTTATTAATGTTATGTTTTCTTTTAGTATACTTGTATTAATAGCGGGAAAGATCAGTAGCGTACTAAAAATTAGCGAAGCAGGTTCTAGGAAAGCCACTCTCATTCGAATTTTCACGATGTTAAGTTATATGGTAATCATCTTTTCTGCTTCGTTTTTCATGCAATGGATAGTCACTGCAGCAGGAGACTTTATTAATTTGATGACATTTTTAGATATTCCACTGATGGTTAATATAATCATGAGTTTAATTCCGTTCCTTTTTTCGTCTGGATTTTTAATGTTTATGTCCATGGAGCCGTCAAGCTTTACTCCAATTTTATGGGTCTCAGCTTTATTTGGAGTTGGTCTTTCTATATTATTAACCTTTTTTATTTATAGAAGGGCTTTAAGAGCTATGAGAATGGTAACTTCATCAGCGTCTCTTGAAGCAAAACAATCATCATCTTCAAAAAACATCTCTGAAAAACCTATTGAGGTTTTAATCGAGCCCCGAACGCCTGTTAAAGCCTATATTCGTAAAGATTTATCTATGTCTACAAGAGATATTCAGACTTTTATGTTCATTATAATGCCCTTTATTCTTCCGTTTATGGTGTTAATCCCGCTATTAATCAGCCCATCAGGGCTTATGGATTCATTTAGTGAAGATTACATTATCATTTGGGCTTTTGTAACTATGTATCAACCTATGATTTCAATGATGCTTACTTCGGGATTTTTAAATATGGAGGATACTGGCGCATCAATTCTCTCGTCCTTACCAATACGTACTCGTGACCAAGCAAAAGCAAAACTACTCTTACTAGGTTCAATTCAAACAATTTCGTATTTTCTTCCTATAATCGTGTTTATTCCAAATCCAGATTTCCTTAGTTATTTGTTGTCATTTTTTTCTTATTATCCTGTTGTGTTAACTCTGCTACTATCAATGTTTCAGATGAAGATAAGATTTTTTGGGAGAATGAAATATAAATTTGTAGTAGAGGAATTTACCCCTGAGAAAAAGATAACAAAATGGTTCATAATGGGAGTAGTTCA
>DATKTW010000030.1:0-7426 GCA_035530895.1 Candidatus Nanopelagicaceae bacterium | reverse complement strand
CATGTCATCGTGTTCCATTGCTAAATCACCTTTATCCATGTGCTTATAAGCTCTATAAAGTTTTAATAACCTTTCAAGTTCCTTTACTGGTTCTTCGTGATCTTCAACTCTTAAATCGATGATTTTATCTTCCCATTTATTTTTGGCTTCTTTACCGCCTACCATTAAAATAGCTGCTGATTGTTTTCCTCTGATATCGCCTCCTACAGTTTCTGCTGCTTCCATAGTTTTTATGATTCTTTCAGCTAGGGGTAAATTATTATTCGATTCAAAACCTTTAGCCATTGCGGACCAGACTTTATCGGTAAGCATCATATTAGCTTGAACTGAAAAATTATCACCTTCAATGTGACCTGCGTGAATTATGCATTTCGAACCAGTATGAGCAGCCACTCTACCTTGAGCGTCTAATATTGCTACTTGTCTTACATCTCTGCCTTCATCTTCAGATATTAAAAAATCTAAAGCTTCTTTTGGTGTTTTACCTTGCTTTAGAAGTTCTAAACCTCGTAAACCAAATGATGCATTCACGAGCGATTGAGTAGCCACGACTCCAACTCCAGATTCGCCCCAAGAGACGATGCTTCCAACCGAGAAATAGTGACTTTGGACGCCAACTCCCATCTCCCCGGTTTTAGGATCTCTTGCCACGATAGAATATGTGTGAGCAATATTCCTCCCTCTAAAATTAGATTTATTTTTTTTCATTTTTTGAGAACATTTATTCGTTATTTTTCTTACATAATTTATAAGAATACAGTTCAATAAACATTATTATTGTGGAATTGTAACATTTTAATCCTTTAAAAATTTTGAATTGTGAACAAAATTAATTCTTTTAGTTCCATTTTACTTGTAATCGTAGTTGAGTTTTATTCTTAGGATAATAATAATATTTATCTTGGTTTTAGGAGACAAAGAAATTATGCCAAAATTAAATGACTTATTTCAAGAATGGAACGAGCTAAATATTAAAGCTGGAGAATCAATGGGTCAATTTGATTTTTCAAATATTAAAGAAATACGAAAGAGTCAAACGAAAATCGAAAATTCGATATACGAGATATTGAAAAATTACGCTTCTGATGATCTGTTAAAGATCTTACCGGAAGAATGCGGCGAATTAGAGATGGGATACAATACGAGTGATGAAATTTTTTACTTTGTAATGGTAGATCCCGAGTTTGAGGACGACGACGAAATAATGCTATTAGCTATAACTATAGATGTTAATAACAAAGTTAGTACAATTAAAAACTTTAAAATAGAAGACTAGAATCTAAAAGAAAAGAAAAAAAAGGAATAATCCTAAAACTTATCAGCATTTTCATACCATGCTGGAAACCACTGATAATATTCTTTTGGAAATGCTTTTTGTAGTCCCTCGTATGTAGCTTTAACTAAGGCAGTTTTTCCTGAGCGATCGCGATGAATAACAATTAATCCTTGTTCTTCTAATTGCTCAAAAATTTTCCGCAAATCTGATCTACTACCTCCTATATCCTCGCGTACATCGTCGGGAGTCATATACAAACCCGGGTTTACTTTATAATCGTGAGAGATAACTTTTAACACATTTTCTTCTGTGAGATCCAGTCCCTTGAATTGAGATTCTTTGCTTGAAATAATGGGAGCATTAACTTTATCGTTCCATCTCAATCTCATAGGTTTGTTATAGAAAGGAAGCATAGCACTGAAACGGTAAATTATCATTTTTTGAACTTCGTTCGTGCCAGCTACAATTTCTCCGATTTTAGCCTCACGTAAAATTCTTTCAGCCGGTAGAAATTTAGTAAGACCATCTCCTCCTAAAATCTGGATAGCTTTAAGTCCGATATCTCTAGCGTATTCCGTATTAATCATTTTAGCGATAGATGCCTCAACCATCGGCTCTTTTCCGTCATCCAGTAATTTAGCACAGTGATAAGAATATAACCTTGAGACCTTTGATTTTGTTATAATTTCAGCAATTCCATCTTGTACTCCAGGAAATTGATTCGTGGTTCTGTTAAATTGAACGCGCCTTTTTGTGAAATGAAACAATAAATTAATGACATCTTCAAATAGCCCACTGAAAACTGCTGCACCAATTAAGCGTTCGAAGTTTAGACCTGCCATCATTACGTTCCAACCGTTGCCAACAGCTCCAATCCGATTAAAATCAGGGATTCTGACGTGGTCGAAATCTATGTATCCGTTTGGAACATTATCAAATCCAATCAATGGATTAATCTTTTCTAAACTAAATCCTTGCCTACCTTTTTCTACCATGAAAGCAGTAATATGCCCATATTGCTTCCGAATAGCCTTATCATCGCTGGTTTTAGCGTAAATAAAATACCTATCAGAAACGCCTGCTCCTGTAATGAATCGCTTTTTACCATTTAGTACCCACTCATCTCCATCTTTGATCGCAGAAGTAAACACATTTGCGGCATCTGACCCTGCAAACGGTTCAGTAATACAAAGAGCTCCTAATTCTTCCCCACTTGCGATTTTAGGAAGCCACATTTTCTTTTGTTCTTCTGTTCCGAACCTTAATACTTGTTCCAATCCAGCTAACATGCTTACGGTAAATACGTGTCCTACAGCGTAAAGTCTCCCAAGTTGTGCAGCCACTATACAACTTCCAGTAGCACCTAATTCTAATCCCCCGTATTCTTTTGGAACACCTGTCCCGAAATAACCTTTTTGGGCCACTTTCTTTACGAGAGGCCACGGAAATTTTGTATTCCAAAAGTATTCTTCAGCTTCTTCGAAGTTTTCTTCTACAAACTGTCTCACTTCTTTATAAATAGCTTTTTGTTCGTCATTCCACCAAAAAAATTCTTCACTCACACTTTATCATCTTTTAGCAATTTAATCTAATAATAATTGAAATAGTGATATAGAAAAAATTAAGCAATACATAAATTTTCGTTAAATTTTAATGCTTTCTAGAGTATGCTATCTTTTTTTTCGTAATGACAACAAGAGGTATTATACTTGCGATTGTAATCATTAAATAGTTGCTCCCAAAAGGAACTTTTATAATGATTTCTTCTTCGTTTAATTCCCATCTGTAGATTGTTGTTTCGTTTGTAATTTTTTCAATAATTGTAGACAATCCTGAAGAATTAATAGATATCTCAATTCGGGTATTATTTCCATAATAATCTAAAACAAGTTTTTGCCCAATTACAGAATAATTTAGGAATCCTTCTCTTTTCACCGCTTCACCTATGAGCGTTAAATTAATTGGAGTAGGAAATATAAATAAATTGCCGTTCAGAAATCCTTCCGCAGACCAGTTTAAAAAATTTAAAGTTTTATTATAAGCCATGTAAAAAGAGTTGGTATAGCGGGGAACCCATGTGTATCGGTGATAGAACTCTAACGTATAATTTATAAAAAGATAGTTCTTTTCGTCATAAGTCTCGTTATAAATTTTTGAAGCGGTGAATCGCACAAATTCAACATCCATATACCACGATTCAGTCGCATTTACACTTTCCCAGATGATTTCACTTTCATCTTCAACAGGAAATGTAGACTCTCCTAAAGTCGTGCTGCCAAGTATATAAGGAGGAAAAATTAGTAATAGAACTAAACAAAGACATGCAGTAGATGTTATGGAACTTTTATGACTCATTTTTTTTAATTTCATTAAGGACTGAAGGATGGTATATAAAAGATAATTCGTGAATAGATAATTCTTTATACTCTTTTCAAATATTTAAGTCTAGACCATTAATTATCGAACTTGTTTGATATTGAATCCTAAATTGCATGTTATTTTTCTAAAGCTTTCTTTTCGAGAACTTTTGAATATTCTTCCCAATTATCCTTTTCGTTTGGGTTCTTCTTTGTTATTTGGAACAAACAAGTCTCTGCACCCGCTGGGATGGTTGTTTTAAATTCTACGTGATATTCGTTTTGTAATACGCCAGAATCTCTAAAAGCATTGATTATTCCTTGAACTAAATATCTTTGAACTCTACAATCAAAGGCTTTATAAACATCCTGCAGAGGGCACCAAATTATGTCAAAAGAACATTGCTCTTCGTTATCAATTCGTGGATCCTCAATCGAAGTCCAAGCTTGAGTATTTACAATCGTTGCTAAAAAACTCATTAGTTCTATATCGGAAATTTCAGCGGGTATTTTTATGTTTTCAAGAATTTGGTTCCCCATGGTATATCCCGTTTTGATTAAAGCATCAGTAACTACTTTTTGACCCTCTTTACCTAACTTTTTTTCGACTTCTTGTAATATATTGATGACAGCCATGGACATAAACAAGCCAAATTGTAATAAAGAGGTTGGGTCAAAATCTTCACGGCTTTGAACTTCCTTTCTGAATCGATTCAAAGCTTCTTTAAACGGTTCACCAAATTTAATATTACTCCAATTTTGCTCTTGACGATTTGCTCCTTTTAGGATGCCATGTTCTTTCAATTACGATCTCTCCTATAATTATAAAACATAATAAAACATGATACAAAAGAATACTACTTAAAGTTGTGCTTTGTGTAATCTCTAAAAATTAAGATGTAATGAGAAAGATGATAAAATTTAACAAAGAGCCCATTCAAATCTAGAATTCATTTTTTGGAGAAAAGTCTAAAATGAGATAAAAAGTAAAGAGATAAATATGAAGTATTGAAATAATTATTTAATATAGCTAACACATTTTAAGAATTTGATGAGAAATGTATAAAGTAGTGCTTTTAAGACATGGAGAAAGTACTTGGAATAAAGAGAACCGATTTACAGGTTGGACGGATGTGGGACTCTCAGAAAAAGGAGTTCAAGAAGCAAAGGACGCAGCAAATATGTTAAAAGAAGGTGGTTTCACATTTGATATTGCTTATACATCCGTACTTAGAAGAGGGATTCAAACCCTTTGGATAGTACTAGATGAGATGGACTTAATGTGGATTCCCGTACATCGCTCTTGGCGATTAAATGAAAGACATTATGGAGCATTGCAGGGAAAATTTAAGGCAAAAATGGCTGCTGAAGTAGGAGAAGAACAAGTGCTTATATGGAGACGGAGTTACGATGTAGCTCCCCCTGCTCTTAAAACAAGTGATCCAAGGTATCCCGGAAATGAAGAAAAATACAAAAACCTAACATCGGCAGATCTTCCTTTAAGTGAATGCTTGAAAGATACTGTTGCAAGGGTGCTGCCTTATTGGCATGAAACTATTGTTCCCACAATAAAGTCAGGTCAAAAAGTTCTGATCTCAGCTCATGGTAACAGTTTAAGAGCTCTAGTTAAGTATTTGGACAATATTTCTGAAGACGAAATAGTAAAGTTAAATATTCCAACAGGTATCCCATTAATATATGAACTTGACGATGATCTAAAACCTATACAGCATTACTATTTAGGCGATCCAGAAGCTGTTAAAAAAGCAACTGAAGCCGTCGCAAATCAGGGAAAGGCCTAATAGGATATCAAGATTTTATCTAAAAAAATGATTTTTTAAGTTAATTTTTTTTCCTTTACCATAGAAACTTCATGTCCAATAATCCAAAACATTAAGAGCGTAAAAAGAATCCACTCTGAAAAATGTGAAATTTCCAATGCTAATTCGGGATTATAAAAATTTATAGTAGTAAAAAAGATAAACACTACAAAAGAAAAAGCTACTACGAATCCGGACAGCGCTTGAAGCTTAGAAATACCTTTAGCTCTCCACTCTGAAATTCCGTAAAGAATGCAATAAGCTAAACCTCCTAGAAAGAAGAAACTCGCTGCGAAGTTGTGTAAATCTTGCGAACCATCACCAGGAAACACCCCTACCATAAAAATGCCTATAGATGATATTAAACCGGCAATAAACGATAAATTCACAAGAATTTTTGGTACTTCCTTTTTAATTAGAAAAACACTTAGGTTTAGAAAAAAAAACACCAAAACAATACCGGATACCATACTTCCCAAATTAAAAACAATATTAGATCCATTCGGTCCTATTCCTAGATGGCTCAAATAATGCGTAAAAACACTAAATGATGAATCTCCTAAAGTATATAAAAATACAGAAAATGCGATTGTAAATAATGGGATGAAAACTCCTATAAAAGTTAAGTAGCTCCGATTAAATTTATCAAAGAGGATTTCGTATCTTTCAAAGAAAATTATTGTTCACATCACTTACTGAAATTTAATATGATCTATTAATAATAAATCTCTTAAATAAGTCTTTTTATTGCTTAAAAGGCTAATTTATCAAAAAAGTAAAAAAGGTGAAAAAAGAGTTTAATAAGATACTAGAATATTTAACTAATTATGAAAAAAAAACAATTAATTGACAATCCTACGATTTCAAATGTGGTCTTTTATCCAAGAAAAACGAAAATACCTGAAAAGCTAGAATCAAATATTAAAGTTCTTAAATTTGATATCCATGATAATATCTCAATAGGAGGTTTTTTTTTTGGAGCTAAGACAGAAAATCCTACAATTCTATTATTTCACGGGAACGGGGAAATTGCTTCTGATTATCAATATATATCTCATTTATTTTTAGACTGTAATGTAAATCTGGCAGTTGTTGATTTCAGAGGGTATGGATTCAGCTCAGGCGAACCATACTTTACCAGTTTGATCTCTGATGCGATGCCTATTTACGACGCTTTTAAACAATATTTGGCTGAAATGAATTATCTCGATTCTCTCTTCGTTCAAGGCAGATCACTTGGAAGTGTTTGTGCGGCAGAAATCGGGGCAAATAATCCACCCAAGTTAAGAGGTGTTATAT
The DNA here is from genome assembly GCA_035530895.1 of Candidatus Nanopelagicaceae bacterium. Lineage (GTDB taxonomy): Archaea > Asgardarchaeota > Lokiarchaeia > Sigyniarchaeales > SOKP01 > SOKP01. Next base: position 674 of record DATKTW010000030.1, on the reverse strand, counting down.
TTGAGAGTGGTTTCGCTAGCATCTTCAACATGATGACTAATTTATTTCGGATCAGTAGCCCTTATTTAACGCCAGATTCGCTAAAAGAATACTCGAACGACACTAGAGTTCAAAAATTTAAAGTTCCGACTTTGATAATTCACGGGACAACAGACTGGATTATTCCCTATACTGAATCCCAATTATTATATCAAAATTTGCCCAATAATGTTGAGAAAAAATTAATTTTAATTAATGAAGCCGGGCACAACAATATCCTCTCGTTTAAGCAGGATTATTTTTCACCATTATTAGATTTCGTTCAAAAATATAAGTAAATATGTTTATTGCTTATATTTAATCGAGTTTTTGATCGAGAAAGATTTATAAAGAAAAGCAAATAGCTTACTTTAATAAAAATCTTAAAATAAAAATGTAAATTGAAATTAGTTATAGTCTATATTACAATAATGAGGGATTAAAACTTATGAAGGAAGAAATTTCAAAACTGCTAAAAATTGGATTTTTAGTGCATTTTTTGGTGTCTGCAATTTTTGGGCTAATTTTCTTGGTCGTTGTTGAGTCCTATGTAAGTCTAACAGGTTGGCCTTATTTAGACCCAGTAACTGGGCGCGTATTAGGAGCTCTATTTATAGGACTAGCGGTGGCTTCTTTATTAGCGTGGAGGGAAACCA
>DATKTW010000029.1:0-28844 GCA_035530895.1 Candidatus Nanopelagicaceae bacterium | reverse complement strand
GGTAATCTTTTTGATCCATTGCTATGGTTTAATGGTTGGAATATTGCTATGTTTGCAGTTATTGTTATTACATCTTGGCGTTTAATTACTATATTTATTAAAAGTAAAAGAAATGAAACTCCAAATGTATTTTCCTCAATTTTTTACATTTTAATTTGGATTATAATTTGGTATAGATCCTTTAGTTTTATAAACTCGTTTAGAAGCGTGGCTCTAGCTGGGGGAATTGATATTTTTAGAATATTAATGGATGTTCTTTTAATGATCTTTACTGCGATAATGGTTTTAAAGGGATTAGGAACAAAGGTTACTAGGTTTAGAATTATAAATGAAAACAATTTAGCTTTTTTACTTTTTGCTTTTACCATTTTATATATTGAAGGCCAAATTGTCATGGTAACTGGAGCTGGTGCATTATCAGGATCTTATACTGATAGAAATCAGATAAGTATGCTAAACAACTTTTTGATTTTAGTAGTATCTATAAGCTTTTACTGGTGGTATTCTGAATACACATTAGAAAGAAAAGGTCTAATCCTTAGGAAAGCCTTTAAACCAGAGGAAGTTATCGTAGTTGTTAGAGATTTTAAACAATATTTAATTAATAGCGGTGCTTTAAGCTCAGAAAAAATAACCGAAAGGGAATTCCAGAACTTTCTCAGAAAAGAAAAGTTAAATATTGAAGAAAAAAGGGTATCTGAAAATAATACACTTGAAGATCCAACCAACAAGAAGACTGATATTTAGTTTTACTTAATAACTAGTATTTTCGTAATCTTTAAGGATTACATCAATAGATTCGTTTGAATATATTATCTCGTTGAAAATTTTTATTAATAATTTTATAATCGCTCTTGGATTACCTTCGGCTCTTTCAAATACATACTTTAAAATACGCTTATTTAACGGGTAATATGGATTTTGGAACGCCTTGGTAAATTCGGTATTATCAATGCTTTCATAGAACTTACTCATTGTACTACTGTATAACTCGTAAACATCTTCTTCTTTGAATTCCATAAGATAAAATGGTTCTCTTATAGAGGATAAGAGTTCGGGATTTTTCTCACTATATTTTTTCCTGATATCTTCTAGTGATTCCTTTGATTTCAAGGTAATAATTATACGTAAACCCTCAATATTCTGAAGATGAACTATTTTATTAAATATTTTGTCAGCAGCGATATCGTTTGGAGTCACTTCGGTTCCATATAACCAGCTAGGATCAAAAATCTCTTCGGTTCGTTCAGATTGTTGACTCATAATTGAAATTATCTTTCCAAAATCGTCTATAAATAGAATTGTTCCCGATTTAGAGTTTTCAATGAGAAGTCTTAGCATTAAATAGGCGTTTTTCCCTTTGCGAAGATCGTGAGTGAGATTTAACATTGATAATTCCTTCACATCCATTAGTTCACCGAGTAACCATCTCTCTGCTTCGATTTTCCTATAAGGGTCTAATTGATGGATAGTAATGCCATTTATCACATCTTTTAACGTTTCAGGTTCTACTTCTTTATATTTATTTGATAACTGTTCGAAGGCGTATTTTTGCACTTTTTCGATATCCACAACATGAAAGAATCCAAATTTTCGCTCTAATGCACCCCATTTATCACACAATTGATTTACGATAAATTTCAAGGGTTCCATTTCAAGATTTTCTATAAATTCGGAATAAATATTAGAAAAAAGTTTTTTATAGACATATTCAAGTGAAATATAAATAGTATTATAATAATAAAGATTATTTCTTAAAGCCCAAAATAGGTGTGTTTTTCCTGAACCTACACCTCCAATGATAGGAAGAATGAAGTTAGTCTCATTTTCTACTAGTTCTTTAATTTTTTGAATTAGGTTTATTCTCGAATTAACTAAATCTATATCCTCCTTAATCTCACCAGTACTAACAAATTTTTTAAAAGGGTTATTCCCCCATTTGATTATGTTGAGTAATAATTCTTTTCTATTTTCGTATAGTATCATGTTTATAAAAAAACTTATAGCTTTAATTCTTCAATCCCGAGTATTATAATATATTTAACATCAGTTAACGATTTTTTAACATTTATGTACGGCTCAAAAGAAACGAGAAGATCTCCATTCTCATCACGTCCTACGATCAAACAATCGTAAAATACCGGATCAATTCTTTCATCAATTACTACTCTATCAGCTATGATAACTCCATTTCCTACTAATGACACCGGATTCCTGAGCATTTCTTCTCTAAAAAATTCCAGATGATTGATTCCATATTCCTCGTCGTCTAAATACAGAGCGGCAGTGTTTAACTTGTTTAAAGTGTAAGGAAAAGCGTCAGAGAATTGACCTTCATCGTAAACTTGCATGATATCTTCTGATATTAGAATTGAATATTCAATCGACTCAAAATCCTCGTACCACTGCGCCTCTATTTTTCGAGAAAATGCTAATTTTTTATCGTAAATTAATTCGAATCCTACTCTAAGGCCATTAGTAATGAAAATACCCTCTGAAGCAGTTATTTTTAAGTTGTCTGAGAAAATAATGGAATCGTTCTCATCCTTGCATCGAGTAATTATCGATCCTTGGAACTCTCCTTCTAAATTTATGCCTTTTGCAGAATCGAATATAATAATGTTATCGGTATTACTCATAATTAGCATTGAATCAAGTTTACTTTCCCTTAATACGAAAGATAGGATTGTATATATAAATATAATACTATATAATTATTAAGTAGAATGGGTTCAATTAATCTATCCAATAAAATATGTGAATTGTCTAAGGAGGATTTACTTCAGAGAGCAAAGAAATTCATTTTTTCTTCGGGATTGAATGACGGCGCTTCGAAATTGTGTAAAGCAAACATGAAATATGGCTTAGCTCAATTCCATCTTATTCAAGAAAAATATGGTTTTGAACCTAAAGCAACCTTTATTTCATCCCCTGATGAGACGATTTCAAGAAATAATTTCCGTTGGAATTCTGGATTAGGATATGGTGGAAGATTAAATTGGGGAAATGGGGATGATAAATTAATATTTTTAAACGTTAAGCCTAATTGTTGTGGATTACTAGTAGGAGGTTTAGAAGATTTACCTGATCCTTACGATATCATAAAAAAAATTGACAATGTAAAGAGTACCGAATTATATTATGATAATATTCAACTCAATTGGGATTATGACATTTCTAATCATTTTATTAATTGTTTTAAAACGAAAAACCTATCTGATACCAACTTTCCTCCTTATACGTTCATGATTCATGGATCTGCCCCTGAATTTCGCGACGATAAGCATGGAATTGGTTTGTACATTGACATTTCGAAGACATTAAAAGAAATTGCTATTGAAGAACAAACAATTTTCGGGAAACAATATATCTTATTAGACTCTGATGCGAGAGAGTATCTTGAATTTAATAAAAAAGCACTTCTTTTTTCAAATAAGAAGAGGGAAATGATAGCTCGCAATATTTTTAATCCTGATTACAAAGTAATATGCAATACTCCACACCAATTCTTAAAAGATTTTAATAATATGTATTTAGGGAGTAATTGTACTGATTTTAAAAGTAACATCCTTCAAACTAATATTTTTCCTACTGCATTACGCGCCGATTTAGCGTGTTATCTTTTTAGAGGTAAAAAAAGTTTTTCAAGAACGGCATTAATAAACAACAATTTCTTCACAAGAGCTGAAGATTTAGAGCTTCTAAACTTACTGAGCAATGCTGATATACTGCCCCACGGTGGAGGTTATATGCTACCTGATATAAAGAGAGTTCAGAAAGTTTTGGAATACAAATATCAAAGATATTTTGCATGCGAACTAGTAAAAGACCAAAAAAAATTAAAAATTGTGAGAAATGTAAAGGAGTTACAATTCGAATACAGAGGACGAGATGTTATACTCAAATCGATTCAGTTAGAACTTGGTGAAGTTATAGCCCGATTAAATCCTATATTTTCTCTAAAATTATAATTTATTCAATTTTAGCTCCGGCTGGAATATCTCTATCTGGTGTTAAAATAGACACATTCTTCCCATCTACAGCAGCAAGAAGCATTCCTTCGCTTAAAATTCCTCTCAATTTCCTAGGTTCCAAATTTGCTAAAATAGCAATACTTTTACCTTTTAATTCTTCGATTTTGTATTGTTCCGCTAAACCCGCAACTAATATTCTCTTTTCTTCTCCTAAGGAAATAGATAATTTATATAATTTGTCTGCTTTAGGGACCTTTTCAACCTTATCAATTACAGCAATTCTTATATCTAGTTTCTTAAAATCTTCGTATGATACCAATTTTTTCTCACCTTTTCTTTCACTCGTTTTTCTAATTTCTTGAAGAGCCTTTTGTAAATCATCAATTTCAAGTTTTTGAAATAAAGGTTCTGGTTTTTTAATTTTCAAGCCTTCCCTAATGGCATTTTCATCTATACTACACCAAGCTAAGTCTTTTGAAGTTGGTACATTCAGATAAGAAATTATCTTTTCAGATGTTTCAGGAATAAATGGACTTAATAAAACAGCAAATGCGTAAACAGCTTGAGCACATATATTAAATACGTGTCCAGCTGCATCCTTATCTTTTTTAATCAAATGCCAAGGGGCTTTGTTATTAAGGTAAACATTTCCTTCCTTTCCAAAATTAACTATATCTCTTAATGCTTTTCTTAATTTAAAATTCTGTATACTCTCACCGATTTCTTCGCTGATTGAATTTATGCGATCTATGAATTGTATATCAAATTCGTCATTTTCTAATTTTTTTGGAATTTTTCCTTCAAATTGTTTGTCAATGAAAGTTAAAGTTCTATGGATAAAGTTACCAATATTATCATTTAAAGTTTTGATATTATTTTCAAATTCTGACCACAAAAATGAAGTGTCGCTCGTTTCTGGGCGATTATATACGAGAGAAAAGCGCCAATAATCCAAAGGAGCCAATTTTAAAGCTTCATCTATCCATATTCCATTTCCTCGAGATTTAGAGAATTTATCATTTTCGTACATTAAAAATTCTGTAGAAGAAACATTATATGGTAATACAAACCTCTCAGCTTTACTTTTGCCGTTATTATAAGCTAATAGGAGCCCTGGAAAAACAATAAGGTGAAAAATTATATTATCTTTTCCAATAAAAAAAACCGTTTTGGTATCGGGATCGTTCCAAAAATACTCAAATTTTTTTGAATCTTTGACTATATTCTCAGCCCACTCTTTGACAGCAGAAATATAACCCAAAACCGCCTCAAACCAAACATATATCGTTTTTTCATCAGCACCTTTAAATGGTGCGGGTATCCCCCATTCTAAATCTCGAGTTATAGCTCGCTCTGGAATTCCCTCTGCTATACTATTTAAACACATCTGTCTGGCATTCTGTGGTATAATTGTATTATTTTTTATCAATTCTTCTAATCGATCCTGTAATTTTGGTAAATCTAAATACCAATGTTTAGTTTTACGGACTATAGGAGTGTTATTGCAAATAGCACAACGGGGAGTTTTTAATTCTAATGGAGTAAGCAATTTCTGACACTTGTCGCATTGATCTCCTCTCGCATTCTCGTCACCACAATGTGGACATATCCCCTCAACAAATCTATCAGGAAGGAAGAATTTATCGTGTTCGCAGTAGAGGGATTCGATTTCTCTTTCAAAAACATATCCATTTTGTTGAACTTCTAAGTAGAATTTTCTCGTAAAATCAATGTGTATTGGATTGTACGTAACAGTATAATTATCGTAAGATATTTTCCATTTCTCGTACAAATCCTTTATTAAAGTATGATTTTTTATAGCTAATTCTTCAGCTGGTATGTTCAATTTTTTAGCTGCAACTGCAACTGGAGTGCCATGTGAATCAGATCCCGAAACAAAGACGACTTCATCTCCCTTTAACCTACAATACCTTGCAAATACATCAGATGATAATGTACTTCCAATCATATTTCCCAGATGAGGGATATAATTTGCGTTGGGCCATGCTGAAGTAATTACCCATTTATCTTTTTTAGTGTTGGACATGACAGAACTCCAAATTGTATTATACCAGTTTATTCTTAACTAACAATTACATTGTTACTACTTATAAGGATTGTATAAGTAATTTACTTTCTTATTTCAACTTTATGAGAGAAATCTGATTCCTAACACTTATATGATTTGCGCTCCGCAAGCTCTACAAGCTTTTATTTCAGAATGCATTTTCTTTAAACATGGTTCGTGGTAATACGCTCCACATTTTTGGCATTGAAATACCTTATAATCACCTAAAAAAATACTGTGGCAATAAGTACAAGATGAATTGATATCTTCGATATTATTTTCTAGAATTGAAGCCATTTTAGTAGTGTTAATACCACTTTCATCGATTAATTTGATTTTTGGTTCTTCCTCAGTTTTCTCTTCTATTAACTTTGCTGCTGCTGATGGAAGTTCTAACAAAAAAAAACAAAACGGACATCTGAACACATTCTCTTTATATTCAGTTTTCTTTGCCCACATAGCCGCGCACGAAAGATGCATTGGTCGTTCACATGAAGGACAATATCGTCCTTCACTAAAAAAATCAGAACTCGTTATTGGTGCTTTTACGGAGTGACAGATTTGACACTTTTCTTGACCTCTCTCTCTACTGCTCATCATCAGCCTTATATCTAAAACGCTAGGTCTTCTCAGTTGTAGTGCTATTTCACTTATTAATGGCGCCAAGTCGCTTTTTTTGTCTGGAGAAAAATAATCTGTTGAAGTCTTAAGTTCTTTTTTTGATGCAAACGACATTCCAGCATTTAATAGTGCTTTTGAATTGTTAAAGAATCCAAATTGCCCTCCAGTCAGTCTTACAATTTTCTTTAGGATGCTTTGAGAATAATCTTGGGTTTTCCCCAATTGACAAGCGTCAATGTAAATTCCCAAACCTTTAGCAACATCCATTGTCTTTTGGATTTTTTCTTTGTATTCTAATTTATTGTCTGATATAATAAAAATTCTACTGGTTTTACCTCCCAATTTTCGCATTTCGCCAACTAGAAATTGAATTGCGAAAGCTAATCCTTCGTCAAGCAAACCATTACCAGAAACCTGGATTTTTTCTAAAGATTTAACCAATTGTTCTTCATCATAACTAAATGAACAGAGTTTCTTGATCGTAGCACCAAAAGATAAAATTGCAATTCTATCCTTCGGATCTAGTATAAATTTCTCGTGAATAAAGTTTTTTGCTGTTTCAAGTGCAGCTAATAGACGATTAGGTTTAAAATCTTTCCTAACCATAGATCTCGAAGAATCTATAAGAACTACGCAATCTTCTATTTTTACTAAATCTTGCATTTCCTTATTGCTATTAAAAATTGAATGAATTTAAAACTATTAAAAAAAAAGGTCTTAAATAGATTACTATTCACGTAAGTAGTTTCCAACATTTTCAATTTAAATTGAATCATTTTTTATTTAGAAAGTTGTAAGCAAAAATCGCATAAACCTTTATTGCTCTAATAAAATCTAAAATTTCAATATTTTCATCAATTGCATGAGCGGTTCTTCCTTTACCAGGTCCGAATAAGATGGTTTGTGGACAGTATCCGTTGTTACGTATATAATGCGCATCAGCAGAAGCGGGTAAAAGAAAATATAATGGTTTTTTTTCGTAGATCGTTTCAACAAGCTCACAAAAATTATTTAATTCCTCTGATTCTTCCCAATTTTCCCAATAAGAGCCTTCAGAAGCCGTTACTATTTCAATCTCAACAAAAACTTTCTCCGAAGGACTAGTTGAATTATCCTTCACTAAATATCCTACATCATTACTAATTAGTTTCTTTAAAGCTTCTATAATGGGTTCGACTTGTTGTCCCGGTAAAAGTCTAACGTCAAGGATAGCCTCACAAGAGTCGGGAATTACATTCTCTTTAATGCCCCCCTTTATCATGGTAAGTGCTTTTGAATAACTAACAAGAGATTGGAGCAAGCTTTCTAGTTCAGGTTGCTCGTTTAAAATCCTGTTAAAAACATCTTCAGTTGGAAAGGCAACGGCTAATAATTTTTTGAGTTTTTCTAATTTAATCGGTGGTTCACTTTTAGGGATATATTCATCGATTTTATCAAGGTTTTCAATGATCTCACTCATCATATAAATTGCGTTTTTACTCATTGCTGGCATTGAAGAATGGCCTGAAATCCCATTTGTTCTTATTTTTATGATGAGATGCCCCTTTTCCCCTACAAGAATTGCTTTAGGAAGTGGACTTAGACCTGTTGATTCACCTATCACCGCAAAATCACACTTTATAGGCTTTAATGGATTCTCAACGCACCAACCTGTTCCAAACATTCCACCTGTTTCTTCATCTGCGACAGCATTCAAGATTAAATTTCCAGTAAGATCGAGATCTAACTCTTTTAGGACTTTTAAGGCAATAGCCATAGCTGCTAACCCGCTCTTCATATCAGAACTTCCTCTACCATATATCATTTTATTATGTTTAACTAGCGCCGAGAAAGGGGGATATTTCCAATCTTTCCCTGACCCTGGAGGAACGACATCCATGTGTCCGTTATATAACAGATTCTTTCCCTCAAAATTTTCGTTTAAATATGCTATTAGATTTGCGCGATTATTTCCAAAGGGAAAAATATCAGTTTTAATATTTACATCTTTTAAGAAATCTTCAATAACTAGTGCTACATTTTTTTCATTCCCAGGTGGGTTGACAGAATCGCTTTGAATAAGCTTCCTTAAAAATTCAACATAAATCTCTTTATTTTGCTCAATTTTGGCGATAATCGATTCTACACTCATTTAATCTTTCGACCTTATATATAATTTAATTCTCTAATCATACTTATTATCTTAATATCCCACCATTAAGTAATCTATCGAATAAATTTAATATAAATTAGCAAATTTTAATATTCTTAGATTATTTTATAACTAAAATATTGAGAATGGCAGTTGGTTAATTTGATATTACGACGAACAAAGAAGGTTAATAGAATTTTATTTGTGAGTATATTTATCTTTTCAATGCTATTGGTAAACACTTGGATGATTAGTGACTTTAATTCAGATATAAACTATAACCAACAACATAATTGGTTAAATGATGAAAAGAATATTGTAACTTCTGCTACCGACCAATATTTAACAGATTATTACATATCAGGTACAGGAGATAATCAAGACGTAAGAATTTACGTTTTAAATAATTCCTTTTCAAATGATAACAATCAAAATTTTTTTAATATTCCATCTATGTCAACTAATGAATCAACTTATTTAACATATGGAAATTTTAATTTCACATTTCAGAATAATTTCACGACCGATTATATTATTGAAGATACAAACGCACCAGAAGCAAGAGATTTTATTGAGTTTGTATATAACGAGGGTACCTCTTCTATGAAGATTAATACGGGTGAAAACCTTACTTCAATAGATTTTGGTAAACTAGTGGACGGAAATCCATCGAATATAAAATTAAATTCGTCTAATGGAGTATTAAATTTCACAATCTCATCAAACTTCGCAGGTACGATTGGTGATGTAATCGGATATGAGATCAATTTTGATAGATCGACTATACTAGGGTTGATTTCGCAATTTTCAGGTAGTATCACCAAAAATGTTACCTTAACGCTTAGAATGTATGATGTATCAAACTCATCTTGGAAAAGCGCAGTTGACCCTTTTTTCATAGATAGTAATTTAGGTACACAAGTATTTGAGAATAAGTTTATTAATGAAAATTTAAATTATATTAATGCGTCAGATATAAGCCAAATACAGTTTTATTTCAATAGATCTGATACAACTGATTTTGTTCTTACATTAGAAGAATTTGAATTGGCTTCTACTTACGGTTTTGATATACCAATAACTAGTAGTAATCAAGTTGCTTTGGAGTTTGACTTAAAGGGGGAAAGTTCAAGTGTTAATGGATTCTATGCTTGGATAAGAACTTTGAACCTCACCCAAGCATTAAATGCAGAGTTAAACGTAACCCTATATGAAGCAAATGCAACTATAGCTAGAACTTCATCAAATCTAATAGCAGAAAATTTAGAACCTGACACTGCCAAATCAATAGATTCCCAAATAATTGATTATAACGATTATCATGGCGATTCTTTATCATATTTCGATTTCAATCCTGCAAACACTCAAGACTTAGATATCAACAATTATTTTATTGTTATTAAATCAAACCGCTCAGAACAGATTTTTAGTTTGGTTACAATACCCCGGGAGACTTATGGTGATCCTGATTCGAATGTAGATCATCAATTAAGAACAAGCAGTAATAGTGGATTAACATGGAATGTAGCTAAAAAACAAGTACCTTCCACACCTATCTACACCTCTGAAATACTTGACGCAGCGGCTTTTAAATTGAATGTTACTAGAGCATATATGCCCTCAGATTTTACGAATCCTTACGACAGTCAAGATACATTAAAAATTCAAGATATTCCTATCATTAACCAAATCAACAATGATCCTCCTTACGATACAAGTTCATCCTTAACATGGGGTTTAGGTCAATGGGATTATAATTTTACTACTTCAATTACAAACAATTCTTTGAATAATTTCCAAGTAGATCTAACATGGAATAGTAGCATAATTCAAGGATTTAATTTTAATGTTACTTATACGGTAAAGGCATATTGGATAGAACAAGCTAACAGTGTATATCAAGTGTCTTATGATACTATTCCGATATGGGAGCTAAATTATACTCTGAACACAGGTTATAAAAACTTCGAGAACTGGAATTTGCTTGAATTTTGGTATGTAATCCCTAGCGATTATACAGCAAAAAACTTAACAAATCCAAATTCCGTCGAGATTTATGAGGTTATCGTAAACAAGACGGGTGGAGAAAATATATTACCCGATCGTCCTTCATACGAATATGTTTCAGTTCCAAACGATGTTATTGGTGGTATAAGCGGTATTTACTCACTTAACCTTACTAGTAGCAACCTCATATATGATATGAATAGTTATATTAATTACAATGACATTCTTTGGGAAACTAATGGTTTTATGTACGGAGATAACATCTCTATTAGACTAGATATTCAAGGACCTGACGGTATACCGCCTCCTACTGGAAATGCAAATGTCGTTTTGTTTTATCCCGATAATAACACTAAGGTTCTTGGGACTGAAATGAATTCTGGAACCGGAGTCATCGATGGTAATTATCTCATATATGATTTCAACAATCAAACAATTCTAAATGTTACTCAAGATACACCCCTTCTTGGAAACTATTATTTAGGTTTCTTTTGGGAGAACGGCTCCGCAATTGGATGCCAAAAGCTTAAATTATATATTGATGCTTACGATGTCGATATAAATGACTTTTTCTATGAACCAATCTTAGACAAAAACGTACTGAATGGAATTGTAGATAAAGTTTACGAAGAATATTCAATATTAATTGCTACTGTAAATGTTACAGATGATGGGTACTATCCTGATTTTTACGCTGTTAATGACTCTGATGTTAATCAAGAATTTATTTATGTAATAAACGGAGAACAAATACCAATAGTGGTAGAAACTTTTTTACAAAATGAAACAATCTTGAATCCTAATGAAGATATTAGAATTGGCACTCGAATTCGTAATTTACACGGATTTCTTGAATTAAAAGTGAGCGTAAATGTTCAATTGGTATCTTTAGCTAATGAAGAATGGATAATTGCTGAACAAACTACAGGGATTCAAACGTTAAATCCTAGTATTGATCCTAATGGTGCTGATACACAAGAGTTCTTTGTTGATCTTACAATACCTACCCTTTTTGGAAATGGAATTTGGCAAGGTGTCAATGCTCCTATACGAAAAGGAGGAGCAAAAACGAAGATCACGATTTTCTTTATGTATAACGGAGAAAGTCAAGAAGTTGACACTTTTGAAAGTAACGAGTATTCATTAATTATAAATAGCACCCAAGCTGAGTTTGAAGGTTACATCATTGCTTTGAAATCTAATTATGAAATTGCAGGCGGCTCAATATTGAAACCTTTCGACAGAAACGAATGTTTATACCTACCAAACCAAACAACATTCGTAATTAATATATATGATAAAAATTTCGTGAGCAGCTATAACCAATTCATTAGCTCGTTCTCCTTGAAAATAAATAGCATATTCTCAGATATCGTAATTGATCCCAACACACCAACATACGGTCAAGAATTTAATATAAGTTCTGTCTTAAGTACTGAGTTTGGTGATGCAATTCCAAACGAAAATGTTACAATCCAATACTTTGATAATGATTTATGGGAAAACTTTTCGACCCAAATCACAGATATTAATGGAATTACGAATTTTGAAATTGATACATTATTGTTACCGAGAGAAGATCAGTTTACATTTCGGTTAACTTGGCAAGGGGATCAGTATACTTTAGCAAATTCGCAGAACATTACTGTTTCCTTATATATAACATATAACAACATATCGTTAAGGATAGCTTCGAATGTAGGTCAGCTGTTTAAAAGCGCTCAATCGACGATACAGATAATTTTAAATAACATAGGTGATTCTGAGCTCAATGTGCTAAGCTCTAATATTTCAATTCAAATCTCTCCCGACTTAACATATAGTATTGTACAGATAGATTATTTGACGATAGCAGAGTTTAAACCGGGAGATACTACGGAGATATTGATAACAATTGACATACCAGCTATCGATCAGATGAGCATTTCAGTATCTATCGTAGCAAAAAATGAAATATCGGAGGAGGAAGTAATATTTCAAGCTTCAGAAATGTTTGGCATCTACGATGCTCTTCTTGAAGATTTTTTCATTGGTTTCTTAACGTTAATAATGATTAGTATTTTCGTTATTTTGTGGGCGGCTATGTATATCTATGTCAGAAAAACTATAAAGAGAATCGAAACTCCTTTTGAAGAACCTGATAAAAGAAAACAACGAAAAGGAAGATATGTATCAGTAAGCGAATTACCTAAGGAAGAAATTCCAGAAGCACAACCAACAGAGGATACCGAAAAAAAAACCAAGAAGCGATTGAAGAAAAAAAAACCAGAAGCCGAGAAAAAGGATAAACCTCCTTCTACAGATTTAGATTCATTATTAGAAGAAAAAGGTCTTAAGGATTAATTATTAAGACATTAATTTTCCTGTATTTCTTTTTTTAAAAAAAGAGGAAATAAATTTATAAGTTTGAAATTGAAATTAAGTTTCTTTTAAGAAGAGATAAAGACGCTTTACCATCTAATCCTGCTAAAGCGATTAAGATTCCCTTATCAGAGCTAACTATTACTCCATATCCGTCTTCTAATTCTAGAGTTGCTGATTTTACTCTTCCCTTACCTGTGTTTTCCCCCAAAGCATTAGAGCTTTTTATGAGTGTAGCGCATGCTTTCGCGATACCATTGAGGTCCATATCCGTAATAGTTTGTCCTACGATTACTTTTCCTTCTATATCAGAAGCTATTAAACCCTCAGTTTCAGGTACGACATCAAACAATTCTGCTAATTTCTTTTCAATAACTTCCTTGTCTACCATAGTTACACGACTCTTTATTTTTTTAGTAATAGGTTTGAATTCTGAATTACTTTAGCTAAATCTTGTAGTTTAATACTTAAATAAATATATATATTATCCTAATTTAAATTTATTTCCCTTCGAGTATCTCAAACTTTTTTTTCTAACATACCGCTTAATTATTTGCAACTTGTCAAAAGAATAAAAAGAAGATGATAATTTTTTAAATAGGGAATATATTATAATTATATCATTAAAAATTAAAATTAATTTAATAACCGATTAAATGGTGAAAATTAGAGTTTGATTAATCGAGCAGAAGTTAAGGCTATCATACGACGCTTCGAAGAACGCGAGGGAATAAGGGGTGTGATCATTTGTGATTCGAGTGGTTTACCGATAGATTCTAACATGGAAATCGAAATAAGCGAAGAGATATCAGCTTATGTTACATCCTTAATTGGTAAGGGAAAACAGGTCGTGGATGCTTTGAAAGAAGGTGGACTTAAATTTATACGCTTAGAAACTTCGAAAGGAGAAACTATGATTGCTTTAGAGGAACAACTTATTTTGATTATCCTTAAGTAGTCATTCTCTTATTTTCTTTAACCTATCTGATCATACTACTTGTTTTTATATGGATTTTTTCCAAAATTAAAGAAAAAATTTCCTAAACATATTGTTTGCTCTTTCTTCGCCTATAGTTGATAAATCCATATGTCCCGGACATATAAGAAAATTATCGTTTATTGCTTTATTATACATAATCTTCTTGCGTATACTTTCAAATAATAAATTCTGATTCCCACCCTGAAAATCCGATCTTCCAATACTTCCTCTAAAAATTAAATCACCCGTGAATAAAATACCACTAATTTCTTTTCCTTTAAACTTATCAACGTCGGATGAGTAAAAGCATAATGATCCCGGACTATGACCGGGGGTTTCTAAAGTTAGAAGTTTAATCTCTCCGATTTTAATAACATCTCCCTCAACTAGCCACCGATTAGCTTCTTTTTGATTAAAAGTTCCAGAATCGTACTCTTTCTTATTGTACATCAGTGGTATTTCAAAATGGCGGAGAATTTTACCTACTTTTGTTGTGTGATCAAAATGACCGTGTGTTAATAAAACCGCAATTGGTTTTCCTTTCAATTCATCAATACTAGTAATTATTGCTTCAGCGTTTCCTCCAGGATCTATTACAACAACTTCGTTGGTCTTGTCTGATCCAAAGATATAGCAATTTGTACCCAATGGTCCTACGATAAGCTTTTCGAAAATCATTTTTCTTAACTCCTTTTAATCAGGTGAATATATCCTTTTAATAAAAAAAGAAAGAAATATTAAAAATAACTGCTGAGAATATGAGATTTTAGTATAAAGTGAAGTCTATTTATTGTTTATTAGATTATTGATTTCTTCTAATCTATTATACACATCTAAACCTTTAGACGTTAATTTTACGAACTTCTTTTTGTTGTTTTGTTCAATCGTAATCAACCCCCTCTCAATTAAATCCTCTTTAACTCGGAAATACGAATTGTAGTAGCTAAACTTATTCAATTCGTTATAAAAGGAGTGTTTATCAATTTTATGCCCTTTAGAGTTTATAAGGACTTCTAATGTATCTCTAAAACCTTTCTTCTTTAAAAAACTTATCAAATCATCAATAGCCAATCTATCCCTTACCTCAATTAAATAATAACAACTTAATTTACTTAAATGTAATAAACAAAAATTTTCAGAATTAAAAAACATTTTGAAAATAATTATTAAGCTAATTATAAAAAAAACAAATAATTTAAATCATGAGCTTAAATTCCGCAACGACAAAATAATCTTTAAAGTTAATGCCACCTCAAAATAAACTGGAATAAATTAGATCACAATTCTCATATTAATTTATTAAAATTTATTACTTGGAAATAATTTTTAAACTTGAATGGAATTTAGTAGATATTTTGAATTCGCAAAAGGCAACACACCAGTTATCCTATCTTGTCCTCATGGAGGTTTTAAAAAGCCAAACAAAATACCAGATAAGACAGTCGGTCCTCGAATTGCTGATAAGAATACGTACTTCATAGCAAAGTTGATTATAAGTTCATTAAAAGTTAAAAATATCAGTATTTTCTACATTCTTAACAAAATCCACAGAAGTAAGGTAGATTTAAATCGACCCTCGCAATCAGAAAGTTCCTTCAATCGTACTTCTATTGAAGCCCAGACAATTTTTCATTCTTATCATGAACTTTTGAACGATTTCGCTCAAGAGTGCATATCTAATCACGGAAGAGTATTAATTATAGATTTTCATGGATTTACAAAACCTTATAGCGAATATCCTGATGTTATTTTTGGGCATATATTCGGCAAAACCCTTGATCTCCTTGAAGAATCAAACGAACAAGATTGTAATAAATATTGGGGCTGTTCTCAACTGCAATCCGAAATTTCTAAGTATTTCAAAATGGATGATGGTTTGGCCTTAACGGAACATAATTTATCTTATTCTGGAGGATATATTGCTCAACAGTTTTTCAAAAAAAAAAAAATAAACGCAATTCAAATCGAGGTCGCAAAATGTATTCGATTAGACTTTCAACTTACAGAAACTCTTGTAAAAGCAATAACCAACGCAGTAGTCAATTTGAATTCAAAGAAGTAAATACCAGTATTATTCGCTTTAAATGCAAATCATTTTCGGATAATGTAATGGAATGCTGAAAAGAAGAAAAAACTCATAAAGAAGATTAATGATACCATAACAATAACAGAGATCTGGTACTCCATCCAATTATTAAACTCTGTTATTACTAGAAATGTAATCGAATAGATTACAGCAATTAAAAATAAAATAAAAAGCAAAGTATAGTTTAAAAAATCTTTCTTCCGTTCATGCATTATTAAAATTGTAAATGAACATCCATCTTTAAAAATTATTAGTCTTATTTCGAGAAATTTCTAACTTTATAAATTAAAAAAGATAATTTCTTAAACAAATATTTCATTTTAAAACCATTCACTATGGTTAAAGAAGTATTTGAGTCAGATATTGTAATTATTGGGCATGTAGCAAAAGATATTATAGAAATCGACGGAGTGAGCAAACCGGTACTAGGAGGTGCCGTATATTACGGAGGGTTAGCCGGCAGTCGAATGGGATTAAAATTAGCGATCATTACACGGTTGAAGATCGAAGATTTCCCAATTTTAGATTCGTTTGAGAAAAACAATATCAAATACTTTGCGTACCCGGCTAAGGAAACTTCAGGAATTAAAAACATATACTCCTCGCAAAATATGGAATATAGGAGTTACGAGCCTTTAGGTTTTGCGGGTGCGTTTAATAAGAAAGAAATCCCAGATATTAATACAAAATTTTTTGTTATCGGTTCGATAATTGCTGGTGAAATCGATTTAGAGCTGTTAAAATATTTGAATGAGATATATAACGGCAGATTGGGGCTTGACATCCAAGGTTTTATTAGAGGTTTAAAAGATAGTAAAATGCAATATTTCAACTTAACTGAAAAAGAGAAGGTTGAAATAATATCTAAAGTAGATTACTTAAAAGTTGACGAAACTGAAGCAAAAATCCTCACAACACTATCTTCTTTACCAAAAGCAGGAAAGCAACTAATCAAATTAGGACCGAAAGAAGTTCTTATCACCCACAAAAGCGGAATAAACTTAATTCTAAAAGATGAATCGTACTTCTTTCCTTGGAAAAATAAAAGTAGCATAGGAAGGACAGGTAGAGGGGATACTGCCTTTATAAGCTATTTAGGATCTAGAATAACCAAAAGTCCAGAAGATTCCTTAAGATTTTCTGCAGCGTTAACATCGCTAAAAATGGAATCAATCGAACCTTTTTCATTACCTTTAAGTGCGGTTGAAAAATTAATAAGGGAAGAATATGTCTAAACCTATTTGCCCCACATTCTTATCATTTCCCTTGTAATGATATATCTCATAATTTCCGATGTGCCTGCTGAGATTTGTCCTATCTTTGCATCTCGATAATAGCGTTCTAAAGGATATTCTTCAGAGTATCCAAGACCTCCAGCAATTTGAATTGCGTCTTGAGTAATTCTCACAGTTGCATCTGCGATCCGAGTTTTAACAGCAGCGACGGAGGCTCTACAATTATGACCATCATCAAGCATTCTAGCGATTTGTGCAATAGCCATCCTATTTAACTCTACATCCATAAACATTTCGCTTAGTTTGAACGATATTCCCTCAAAAGAATATAGTGGTTCTTTGAATTGCACGCGTTTATGAGCATATTTATATGCAACTTCTAAGGCGCTTCGAGCAAGACCAAGGTATTGAGAAGCGGTAAAAGTTCTCTCACCATCAAGGCCAAACAATAACACATCTACACCTTCGTTCTCTCTATGAAGCATATTTTCAACCGGGACTTTACAGTTATTAAATCTAAGATGGGAATTGGGCATTCCTCTACGGCCCATATGCTTGTAGTCTTTAATTACCTCAAATCCAGGAGTGTTTGTTTCGAAAATAAATGCAGATATCCCTTGATGTGCTTTTACTTGATCGTTTGTTTTAGCGTATAAACAAATATAATCCGCAACGCTACCATTTGTTATGAAGCATTTTTCTCCATTAAGAACATAATGATCATCTTCTCTCACTGCCTTTAATCTCATACCACCTATCGCGTCTGAGCCACCTGTAGGTTCAGTGATGCCTATAGCACCTATTTTTGACCCATCAGCTATACCTGAGAGATATTTCATTTTCTGGGCTTGAGTTCCAAACTCTATTATTGGCCCAGCAAATAAACAAGAGGAGGCTCCGAAAATTCCAGCGAGAGAGTAGCTAAAAGCCGTAAGTTCCTCACCAAATATCGTTCGGTATAAAACTCCTTTCCCAAGTCCTCCAACTTCTTTTGGGATTATAATATTCAAGTAGGGTTTCATCTTACGTAAAACCTCTACTGCTAAACTATAATTTCTCTCCCGATCTATCTTTTCAGCAACAGGTTCGACATTATTTTTACACCATTCGCGCACTTCCATTCGGAAATCATTTTCCTCTTTTGTATAGAAGTGCAACCTATCAGGCATACAAGAATATCCAAACTCAAAATCCAAATCGCTAAATTGAACATGTCCTTCCAAATTTATCACATCAAGTTTTAATTAGTTTAATATAACAATCATCTAAAATATAAGATTATTTTTTAAATCTGATAAACTTTTTAGAAAACATACAGTAGTATTAAACTTAATTAAAAGATAAAATTAATCCTTATCAATGAGAGTCGGTGGAATTGTAGATATATCAACAAAGGACATCCCTAATAAGTCAACAATGGTTATATTTACGGTTGGGTGCAATTTAAGTTGTGCATTTTGCCACAATAAATATCTACTGCATGAGGGCGTAGGGAGAGATGTCAAAGTTCCCGAATTAATGGAGCAAATTAAAAGTAATATGTTAGTCAGTGGTGTGAGCATTTCTGGAGGAGAACCTACGCTTCAAAAGGATTTACTTGAAATATGTAAAGAAATAAAGAATGTTGGAAAATATATTAGTATAGACACAAATGGAACAAATCCGAAATCTATTACGGAATTAATACCATATATCAATAGAGTTGCTTTAGATATGAAAGGTCCACTTAATAATAAAAGACTGGCTAAAATTACAGGAAATCAGGTAAATTCTAACCTAATTGTTGAAACATTTAGGACTGTTAACAATCACGAGGATATTGATTTTGAAATAAGAACGACCTATGTGGAAAATTTGATGAAACCATCCGATATCGATAAGATTATTTTATTCCTAAGAAAAAATAAGTTCCGAGGTAGTTTTGTTCTTCAACAATATCAATATTCCGAAGGCGTTGGGGAGGATTATAAAGATAAATTTCAAAAGCCAGAACATATTACACTACTTAATATACTAAAACCTTATAGAAATATGGAATTACCGTTCCAAATCTATTTAAGAGACGATGTTGTTGGATATAGCATGATAGATAAATTATACGAGTATCTTGATGCTTAAAGGGGAAAAAAGATGAGCAAGGATAATAAAGAATCAAATAAAGAAAATGACAAGATAAAAGACAACCTTGAAGACGCATTAGAACAACAATGGGAAATGCAGGACCAAATTCACAAAGCTTGTAAAATGAAAGGAAACCGTGAAGAAAAGCAAAAAAAATGGAACGAAAAATATGGTTAATTTTTAAGTACCTTTGATTTATTTACTCGTTTTTGTCTCGATTTTTGATTTCATTCCGTAAAAAACTACTACTCCACATATAACAATAATTACTTGGATGATTATAATTAATAAATCAAATGTAAAAAGAAGTCCGAAACTGATAATACATCCTAATAGTGCTACTATTGGTAACCATCTAATATTTGGTTTTAGTCTAAAAGGGCGTTCAAGCTCGGGCTTTTTCCTTCGTAAAGCTATGAGACTGAGATTCACCAGGAAAAAATTGATTAGCACGCCAAAAACGGTAGCGTTGGCAATAATAGATATATCCCCAAGAAATAATGGTATTATGGTTAAAATCATTGTTACTAAAACAGCTAGAGCTGGTGTTCTAAATTTAGGTGATATTCTACTCAATCCTTCGGGTAACGCTTTATCTCTTGCCATACCGTACATCATTCTTGAGGTGACAATCATCATTATCAGAACGGTGTTAGCTGTGGCAAAGAGGGCTATAAATGACATAAGTATTCCTCCAACAGGCCCTAATACTGCGGAAGCAACGGTGTTTAAAGGAGCTGGAGAGGATTCAATCACGCTATAGGGTAAAATACTAACTACAGATATAGCAGTTAAACAATATAAAACAGTTGTTATAATAATCGAATAGATTATAGCTCGAGGAAGATTTCTAGCTGGTTCTTTAACCTCTTCAGCGATATTTGCGATATCCTCAAACCCAATATAAGCAAAAAATATCAAAGCAACCGCTGAAAAAACTGAGCCAAACGAGCCTCCTATAGGTAGCAAAAAATAGTTAATCGTGCCTAAAAACGGTATGCCAATTATAATAATTAAGATGAGTCCCGAAGCCTCAATTAACGTAAATAGAATATTTGTCCATGTAGATGCCCTTATACCAACGAAGTTAATAATGCTTAGAATAAGAATGAGTAAAACAGCGAAAATTACAACAAGAATAATCGAGGGAATCCCGATTAAATCAGCTAAGTAACCCGCAAAACCTAACGCTACCGTAGCTGCTGAGAGTATTCCTGAAAATATAATTATCCATCCAAGAAGAAACGATAAAAGCCGGATTTTAAAGGCTTCTTCGGTATACACAAATTCAGCAGCGCTTTTAGGGAACATAGCAGAAAGTTCAGCGTACGACAAACCAGTTAAAGCTCCAGTAACCGAAGCTAAAATAAAAGCTAACCATGATATGTTTCCGGTAATTCCTACTACTTCTCCAATTAAGGCATAAATGCCTGCTCCTAGGACATTTCCAACTCCATACACAGTAACGCCGAATAAAGATATCCTTCTCTTTAGTTCAGGTCTTTTCTTAATTTCTTCCAATAAATTCACCTATCTAAATATACATAATTTTATACTTCGCCTAATAAAAAGTTATATTTGAAAACTTGAAATCGTTTTAATCCAGAGAAGGATGTATTTCTATTTTAATTTTTCCGGTCTAATTATGCACGCCTGTTGACGATGACGATGAGGTTTAGCCTGTTGTATTCTAATTTCTCTCCTTTTTTTTGCTTCCTCATATCTTCTTTTTTCGCTTTCAGTTTCAAGAATCAATCCTGGTACTTCAGTAGATTTATCGTCTTTGCCGATAGCAACAAATGTAAGATAAGCGGACCCGATATGAGTGTGAGTGCCGGTTTTAAGGCATTCTGCTTCTATTCTTACTCCAACTTCCATCGATGTTCTAGAAACGTAATTCATTGATGCCTTAATGAAAATTAGGTTTCCAATGTAAGCAGGAGAAATAAAATCAAACCTATCGACTGAAGCAGTAACTACATTAGAGTGCGTGTGCCGAGCGGCTACGATAGCTCCTGCTTGATCAACAAGCTTTAATAGATTACCCCCATGCACATTACCCGCTGGATTTGCATGCTCTGGCATCATCACTTGCGCAATTTCAACTTTGGAATCTGAAACTGTTTTTTTTATCAATCTTTTAACCTTATAGTGTAATTTTTTATAATATAATTAAAATGTTTATAAAATATATGTAATTTTAGTGGTTAAAGGAAGATCTCTAGACGATGAGCCAGCCCAGATTGTAAAAATTCCCGGTTCTGCGATAAATTTACGCTCTTCGACTGAATAAAATTTGAACGCAGATTCGTCTAACTTAACTGAAACAGTCTGTATCTCTCCAGGTTTTAAATAGACTTTTTCAAACCCTTGAAGTTCTTTAGGTGGACGTTCAACCGAGCATTCGTCATCAGTGACATAAATTTGGAGAACTTCTGATCCAGCTCTATCTCCAGTATTTTCAATATCGACAGAAACAATGAAAATTCCTTTTTCTTGGATGGTAGATTTATCCAATTGGATATTTGACAATTTAAAAGTTGTATATGAAAGACCGTATCCAAAAGGGAAGAACGGTTCAACTTGATTCTTATCAAAATATCGATATCCAACATAGATATCTTCATCGAAATATATTTTTAGATTTTTCAAATCCCCAGGAAATCTTTTTTTAGTAATATGTGCAGGATGATCTTCTAACCTTTTTGGATATGTAACCGGTAATTTACCTGATGGATTAACATCACCAAATAGTACTCGAGCGAGCGCATCTCCACCCATCATTCCGGGATACCAGGAGTTTAGAATAGCGGGTACGTCTTCGAACCAATCAGAGACATCAATTGGACTACCAGCGATTAATATCACTACTGTATTTGGGTTTTTTATTATAGTAGACCTAATTAACTCTTGCTGTTTAGCAGGTAATGCGTAGTGAGTCCGGTCATTTCCCTCAGTATCTCCTTCACGTTTTATAATTAAATTTATGAGTATATTTCCGCCATGATTTAAACCGACTATTAGGAACACAACTTCAGCGTCTTCTATATTTGATACAATTTCGGCTTTTCCAGAAATGTATTTACTTATCCCATCATAAGGTGTTATTTCTTTCGGTGGAACAACCGCAGAACTCCCTCCATATAAATACTTTCCAAATTTTTTTTGCGAATTTGGGCCTAAAATAGCGATTTTTTTTATTTTATCCAAATCTAATGGAAGAAAATTGCTGTTATTTTTTAGCAGAACCATACCTTCTTCAGCGATCATTTGAGCAATTTTTTGATGTTCTGGTATATCAGAAACTTTCTCTATAAAAAGTTCCCTTTGTTCAATTAAGCCCACTCGAAAAAAGGTGCGAAGTAAAGGTCGAACGGTATAATTAATATCTTCCTCATTTAACTGCCCAGCATTAATAGCTTTCAGCACTTTTTTAGGTGTCATTACTTTACTCAAGAGAAATCCCGGCATTTCAAGATTTAATCCTGCTTTAATGCACCCAACTGCCCCTGATGTGCGTCGAGCTGCGCCCCAATCGGTTACAACATGCCCCGTAAATTCTAATTGATCGCGTAGCACATTTTGAAGAATATTTTTGTTTTCTGCGCAATATATTCCGTTTATTTTATTATAGCTCACCATGAAACCCCAAGGATCAGCCTTGTTAATAATTCTGCTGTAATTCTTTATATATATTTCTTGTAATGCCCGTTCACTGATTTGAGTACTAATTTTTGTCCTTTTCGTTTCTGAATTATTCGTTAGGTAATGTTTTATACAAGAAGCTATACCTTGTGATTGTATTCCCTTAACAATTTCAGCGGCAATATCAGAGGAAAGTATGGGATCTTCACTTAAATATTCGAAATTTCTTCCACATAAAGGAGAGCGAATGATATTCACACCTGGTCCAAGAATTTGATGTCTTCCAGATAATTTAGTTTCCTTTCCCATAGCTTCTCCCATATTGAAAGCTAAACCTTTATTCCATGTAGAAGCTAACATAATTGTAGCAGGAAACCGTGTTCGTTTTCCATGATGACTAGAATGAGATGCCACCCCAATAGGACCATCTGTCATACCAAAGGAAGGGATATTAAGTCGTTCAACTGGATTAGTTACCCATAAATCCTTTCCCCGAATCAAATCTATTTTTTCTTGAAGAGTAAGACGATTTAAAAGATCGTTAACGCGATCTTCTATTGGTACTTCTTTATCTAAATATAGGATATTATTTTGCTCCATCATCAATCATTCATAACCAATTATTCTTTAAATATCATATTATAAAAAAGATTAAATAAATTTATTTATCAATAAACTCCGCAGTTTCTTCAAGAACTTCGATGACAGCAATTTTTACATAACATCGTAGATGTAACGGATGTGCTTACAAAGGATCAGGATTTTAGTGGCAATATTATCTAGGCAAAGTTGTATGTCATATTAGTTAAATTATTCAAAAAGCGAAATATGATTATTCAAAAAAATTATATTGTATTCTTTATTTTTTTGCTTATAATAACACATTATGAATAATTATTTAAAATCCAAAATAAATAAAAGATGAGTTAAAAATGCCAAGCTTTAAAGAAACGTATGAAGCAATAAAGGATGATTGGAATAATGGGGAAAAGAATTTCAATGTTGAGTGCGAGATGTTATCGGAAGGTATGCAAGTTAAATGCTCAATGGATACAAAACCTTTTGAACTATTAATTGACGCGCCTCCGGGTTTAGACGGAACAAATCAAGGACCATCTCCACTACTCGTTATTTTAGCCTCAGTAGGGGCTTGTATAGTAGCAGTTACGAAATTTTGGGCTAAGATTATGAACATTGAAATCAATGAGTTAAAAGTATTTTCTCGTGGCCATATTAATCTTGGAGCCATTTTTGGGCTTGACGACAGTAAACTAGCAGGCTACGATAAACTCGAACCTGTTGTTAGAATTAAAGCAGACGCCCCAAAAGAAAAAATAGAGGAAATGATGGAAAAAGTATTTTCTCATTGTCCAGTTATAACTAATTTGGGTGGAGCTTCACCTATTACTCCAAAACTCCAAATAAAAGAATAAGATAAAAACAATCTTTGTTTTTTTTAATTTTTTAATTTTTTTTTATTAAGACTGGACTTCTTTAGCGTAAAGGGTATTTAGGATCTTTTTTTCCAAAAAATGCTGCTGAGGCTTCGTTCACATCTTTCGAACTAAATGTGAGAACGATACTTGAATTTTCTAATTGGAGAATTGTTTCTAAACTTGGAGAATCTAGAGTCAAGTTTAACGCTTGTTTTGTCATTCGTAAACCTAAGGGACTTTTCTTTAACATCTCGTTTGCTAACTCCATCGCGGATTTTAATAGATCTTTCAACTCAACTGATTTTAAAGCTAATCCAATTTTTACCGATTCTTCAGCCCCAACTGGTCTTCCGGTGTACATTATCTCAGAAGCTCTCGATAATCCTATTAAGCGAGGAAGAAAATAGCTTCCGCCTACATCTGCTCCAGTCAAACCAATATTAATTGAGGCATTTATGAATTTAACATCAGGGGCTACAATTCGAAAATCTGAAGCCATTGCAAACCCAAAACCTCCCCCAGCAGCCGCACCGTGAATTAAAGCAATTATTGGTTGACTTATCCTGCGCATTTTTACAAAAATCGAACTAATTCGCCATTGATGGTACATTTTTCTTTTTATCGGTTCTGGAACATTTAGAAAATAATATTTCTCATACCCTTCAGGATGCTTTTTAGTGTTTAAGATCAATCCTTCTTGTAAATCTGTTCCAGAACAAAATGCTCTTCCTTCAGCTTTTAAGATTAAAACACGACAGTCTAAATTAACCATTAAATGATCAAATAATTCGTGTAATTCTTGTTCCATTTGGAAGTTAATAGCGTTCAACTTCTCTGGACGATTGAGTGTTATAATACCAATACCATTTGGTTGTAGTTCAAAATTTATTGTTTCAAAATTCAATTTTTTTCACTTTATTTTTCAATTGATTAAAAATATTATGATTAAATTCATTAAACCTTAATTGTCAGCTCAAGGGATATTTTGGGTCTCTTTTTTCGAAAAAGGATTGAACACCTTCCGTAATGTCATCTGAAGCAGAACAAAGCATTTGTGCACGATTTTCTAATTGAAGAATCGTTTCCAGACTTGGGGAATCAAGAGATAAATTTATTGCTTGTTTGGTCATCCTTAATCCCAAAGGGCTTTTGTGCAACATATTTTCAGCCATTTTAATAGCAGTATCTAATAGTTTTTCTTCTTCTACCACATTTAAAACTAATCCAATCTTTTCAGCTTCATAAGCCTCAACAAATCTTCCCGTATATAAAATCTCTGCTGCTCTTGACATCCCGATAAGTCGAGGGAGATGATAACTAGATCCTAAGTCTGAGCCAGAAAATCCGACATTTATGAATGCATTATTAAATCTAGCTTTTTTGCTGGCAATCCTAATATCTGCGGCTAAGACAAAAGCAAAACCAGCTCCAGATGCCGCACCCTGAATTAAAGCGATAATTGGTTGACTAATCTTACGCATTTTCACGATAATTTGACTTGTGTGCCACTGAGCGTATAATTTTGCCTTTATAATATCTTTATCGGGAGCATTTAAAAAATGAAACTTTTCTTTTAATTCTGCTGGCTTCTTTTTAGACTGTAAAATCATCGATTCTTTCAAATCCAAGCCAGCACAGAACGCTCTCCCTTCTGCTTTTAATATAACAACACGACAATCTAAATTAACCATTAAAGAGTCAAATAAAGAGTGCAAGTCTTTAATCATCTGAAACGACATAGCATTTAATTTATCAGGACGATTAAGTGTTAGTAATCCAATTCCGTTTTCTTTTAATTCAAATTTAATTGTCTCAAAATTCAATTTTTTTCACTTTATTATTTATCTAAATAAGACTGTAGTAATTTTTTATATACAACAAAATATTAATTATTCTTCATTGAGAATTAATTTGATTGTTTCTTTTAATTTTGGAATATGGTTTTCAATTATATCCCAAACTAAGTCATAATCGACCCCAAAATAGTGATGAATTAGTTTATCTCTCATTCCCGCAATTTTATTCCATTCGATCTGTCTGTATTGTTCACATACTTGGTTAGGAATTCTTTTTACTGCTTCCCCAATAACCTCTAAGCTTCTAACAAATGCTCTTTTTAGAGTTTCATCTTTAATAAAATCATCATGCGCTAATTCTTTTGATTTGGTTATTATATAATCAATTTCATCATTAATGTGATTAATTTTGTCCATGTAATCGTTAAATTGATTCAAAATAAACCTCCTTTAATATCTTTGGCTTCATATAAGGATTGAGAGCTTCAATTGTGAGTAAATCTATCTTTCTCTGCAGAAGACCTTCTAAAAAAAAAATAATTCGATAAAATTATCATAATTTTTTTTCCCCTCCTCAAACTCGACTATAAGATCAATATCACTCTCATTAGTATGCGCTCCTCTCAAAACGGAACCAAATAATCCTATCTTTTTAACATTATGATTCTTTAATTTTTCTTTATTTTGCTTTAGAAGCTTGAATATATCTTCTTTATTTAAAGATTTCATGATTTTCTCACTCGATAGGTATTATTCATATTTATTAAATATAATCATCCTAATTTTTTTTAAATCAATATTTTAGATATAATATTTTCGGGTTCTACTATCTTTGGGAAAAAATTCGGGATTTAATAGTTTCAGAGTAATAGAGAGCTTAAGGTCTTTTTAACCAGAGTAAATAAAGTGTGCAGATGGTCCTCAGTTAAATGAAAGTGCAGCTCCCAATTTTCTTCAGTCAAATAATCGCTAATAGTAAAAATTGCCCCTGCCTCGATCTTTAAATATTTTGCTATCACAAATACAGCAGCAGCTTCCATTTCTACCGTTAATACACCTTCATCTCTGTAATGTTTTAACTCAGCTAAAGTTTCACGATAAGGCGCATCTATTGTCCAACTTGTTCCCGTGTGGTAATTTAAATCCATATCTTTTGCTATTTCGATTAATTTTTCAGTCAAGTCACGAGAGGGATATGAGTACTTCTCGCTTAATGCGTAATGATGCGATGTTCCTTCATCTCTAATTGCTCTCGTGCAGATAATGGTACTACCTAATTGAAGATTTTTCTGTAGAGATCCAGCAGTCCCTATTGAAATGAATGATTTTATACCAAAAGCATTAAGTTCTTCCAAGAGAATTCCAACTACTGGAGCTCCGATTCCAAAAGTTCCACAAATAGCAATCTTTTTATCAGAATCGTTTAAAAGATAGAAATCTTTTCCAAATACATTATCAACCTTAGTAAGAGAATAATTTTCTATGATGTAGTCTAGTATTGTAGGGGAATAACAGATTATTAATCCTTTTGGAGGTTCAATATCAGGATATATCCCAAGTTCTTTCTTATACTTCCAGAAATCCTCAGCTTGAACAACAGTTCTCTCACGATGTTTATCTGGAAAATTTGGAAATGTCATATTTCTTTTAAAGCTTTAAAGATTATGAAACTTTTTGAAAAGTCTATCTCTTACAAATTTCTGTTAGGTTATTTCTGAATAGGATTATTCTGAAAATTAATTTTCTCAACCAATTTTAACTCATTCAAGACATCCGGGACAACTTTAAAGTCGTTCCAACTCAAATCAAGACTTTGAAGATTTGTAAGGTCACTTAAGGTATGTGGTAAATCAGTTAAATTATTACAACTAAGATTCAAATTTTTTAAGTTCTTCAATACTTTAATGGAAGAAGGAATTTGATCTCTTAGGGATATACTTAATTCTGATATATGTTGGTCCTGAATTTTAAACATTACATCATCATCATAGATTAGCTTACTGTTTGAATTCCAATTAAAACTATTGTAATTATCAAGATTAAATTCTATATCCAATAAGAAAGGAACTTCCTCGGAAACAATATCAAACTTTTTAGCTATTTTCTCTAATCTTTGAAGATAAATTGCACATAAAGTCTTGTATTGGTCTACTTTTGGATCATTTAACATCTTTCCGAGAATATTAAGTAATTTAGATGACTTATCGTTTAATAGAGCCCATTCCATGCATTTATTTCCAACTGGTAAGTAATTTTCTAAAATATTTTTAGCGGAAATTATCCTAATCTCTTCATATTCATCAGAAATTACACAATTTTCTAGGGTTTTAAAAACAATGTGATCTTGAGTTTTCAGTCGGTATAGAATCTTTAAGCTTTCCAAC
>DATKTW010000028.1:0-34140 GCA_035530895.1 Candidatus Nanopelagicaceae bacterium | reverse complement strand
GGGTCCCTTGTATACCGGCAAGGAATCGTTTGATGCATATACTCAAGAAGAATCTCACGTTAACTTTGACGAAATTATGCAAAAATTAGAAGAAATTAAAATTCCAGACGGTTTCGAAAGAGAATTAATTATCATTGGAGACCATGCCTATTCAGTCGTTGAAAAAGTTCAAACTTTTTTGGGTAAAAAACAAGTCTCCAAAGAAATTTCCAAGGTTGGAGCTATCCCGGAAGGAGTCTTTTTTGCTGAAGAATACTCTCCTCGAGTGCTAAGTGAAAATGGAAAAATTTTAGCCGTGGAATTTCTTAAACGGACAAGTGGCCCAATGGATGCAAAGGTAGAGTTCAAATCTAAGAAGGAAATTCTAAAGGACCAGATCAAAACTCAGTTGGAAAATAAATAATCTGAAGATTTTTACCTAATTCATTCAAATCCTATTTTTATTATAGTCGTACGACAAAATTATCTATTAAGAATAATCTTTTTGAGTTAGTCGATTGCTTTAGATAAAACGATCATTCTTAAAATATGGTATCTTAAACATAGCTAAACTTTAAATCGATTTACCCTAATATATTATAAATATAAATATTTAAGTTCAAAAATTATATTTTATATTAATAATTGAAGAATTATCACATCAATTAAAAGTCAGAGATTATTCAAATGAGCGATTTAACTCAAGACCAAGCCAGTAGTCTTTCTAAATTTCTTGGAAATATTACAGAACACACCGAATTAGAAGCACTTGCATTAGTTACTAATGATGGTCTACGACTTGCTTTTTCATGTATACCGGATTACGATGTTGACCCTGATTTATTTTCTAGCTTAAGTGCTGTTGTAATGCAGAGTGGACATGATGCGATCGACTCTTTAGGATATGTTAATTTATTAGAAGTAGTTTTAAGGGGAATTAATGCCTTTATTATCTTAAGTGGAGCTGGAAGATTCTTTTTAATGGGTGCTAGCAGAAAGATTGAAGACTTGGGCAAAATTGTTACCGTTTTTCGCTACTACGCTGGCGAAATCGGAAGGAGGTATCCAACTCAATAGGTTTCTGAGCAAATATCTCAAAAGTTATATTTAAAATGATAAAAACATAATGAAAATGATTATTTATGTCTGAAATTAAGATTTTCGTAGATGTTAATGAAAGCACATCCAACAAAATAGTTATGTGTCAAGAAAATGCAAATAAACTAGGAATAAAAAACGGCGATTCTATAGAAGTGTTAAATTTAGATAATGATAAAATGACAACTGCCGTAGTTGAAATTTCAAATATGGTATTAGATTTTGCCGCTCAAGTTTCAAAAAATATTGTCAATTTACTTGAATTTAAGGGTGTGGAATTATTACTTCGACCAATAAGTAGTACAGGGTTGCTTACGCCAAAGATACAAATTCCGAAAGTCCCCAGTATCAAACCAGTAGCTCCCCCTCCTCCAACACCCTCGCAACCTACATTAACACCTTTACCAACAAGACCTACTCAAATGCAAGCCCCAAAACCAATCCCTCAATCTCTTCCTACTCGACAACCAGAACCTATACAACAACCTGTTAGTAGACACGTCCCACTTCCCACCAAAACACTCGAACCAACGCCTCCACCACGGATATCCCCCACCCCAAGTCCTCCTCCTACATCAATTCCTATGTCCGCTCCTCCACCACAACCTACACTAGCACCTACACCTCAATTAAGCCCTACTCCCATGCCGCCTTCACCAACTCCCTTACCACAAGCTCCTCCTCCTCAAACGATTCTACCTACCCCGGGTCAAGTTCCTCTTCCCACTACTGGACAAGAAGTTGGAGTTCCAACAACTCCCGTGGATCCCTATCCTAATAGAATTGATGTCAATATATTAAATAGTCAAAAGAATGGCATAGTTTTAACTCCCATTGTAGATGATTCTATTGAAGGTGGACGAGTCCAAGTAGGTAGCGCGGTAATTCAGCGGTTAGGTTTAGGACAAGGTATGCTTATTGGTTGGGAAGACCCTCTCACGCGAGCTGTAGGTTCTGCTAGAATTGATCAAGCAATGATAGCACCTACTGAAATTCGAATGAGTAGGGATACGAAAGAAGATACTAATATTTATAGTCAACAAATTGTTGTTTACTCTACTGAACCCCCTATCCAAAAAGCTTCTGAACTTATGTTAGAAGTACAATCACAGCCAAATTTAATGGGTTTTGCTCTTGTAAGCCCTCGAACACAGCATACGCTCTCAATTGACCACGATAACGTACTTGCGTTTGAAGACGAACTTACTGGAGCTATTGGAGCAGGTAAAGTAGAAATTTTAGAATCTGTTCCCGATAACACCATTATTATAGATAGCGAGATTTTAGAGGCGTCAGGGATTGGAAGCTTCGAAGTAAAAGTGTATAAAAACCCACGACCAATCATTCCCTTGCAGAACATATCGTTAGGTATTTCGCCAATCTCAGGTGAAAACATGTGGGAAATTATTAGCACTGCTCGACAAAATGTAGATTCTTTGAAAGGTTGGCTAGCAAACTATGTAATTTTTAAAGGGATTAAGCTTAGATGGAACGCAGTAAATATCGCCTGTTCAATTTTAACGACTACCCCAGATTTAACAGGAGATATTTTAGCTCAAGTTACAGAAAATACAGCAATCAATCTAAGCCCAACAGGGTTAGTACCTTTTAACGCTATTTTGATAATAGATATTAGCCGTTCGATGATGGCCAGGGATGTCCTCGTTCAAAATATAGCGCCTGCTATTGAAGGTATCAAAGCAGCAATGGAATCTAAGGAAATTCAAGAATTCTTAAAACATTTTAAAGCAGGTATTAACATTCCAAGAAGAATATCTGCTGCTTTTGCAGCTGTTCTATTCTTAAGTGAAAAGGTCGGACGTGGATTTGGAGAAAAAGTCGCTGTGGTTAGATTTGCAGACGAAGCTCAGATATTACCTTTTGGAAACAGCTATTATATGGATTCTGCTAGCGGTAAGAAGGGAGTATTAGAAGACGCAGCACGCATGATAGTAGATCGCATAGGAAATGCCTACGGACAGTCAACCAATATGGGACAAGCAATGATCAAGGCACATCAAGTATTGAGTGAATTTGATAAGCTTAGCTTTGGAAATCCCCAACCTACTATGATTATTCTCCTAACAGATGGAATTCCAACAGATGGAGATGATTTTCTCAAAACTATTAAAATTTTCGCAGAAAATCCTAATGTTGTGATATATATTGTCGGTCTTGGAAATCCAGATGATGAAATGATGACAAGAGCTGCTGCATTGTGTGGTGGAGAGTATTTCAAACCAGATGATGCAGGAGAATTACTAATTTGGTATTCTAAACGCGCTCGAGATTTAACTGTAAAAATGAAGGCTCATAAAGAATAAAAAACTATTTTCTTTTTTGTTTTACCTAATTTTCTTAGGATATTTCAACGATAAAATATCAATAAAATTCTAATAGAGAGTTTTAACTATATTACAGAAAAGATTTCATAATTAGCGAAGAAAAATGGTTAATAAAACTCAGAATGTTGTGTATTTAGATCATACTCAACCTCTTGAAGCTAGAGTAGGTGATTTAATATCTCGATTGACCTTAGATGAAAAAATTTCACAAGTCATTAACGATGCTGAAGGAATCGAACGATTAAATATTCCAAGATACAATTGGTGGAGTGAAGCTCTTCATGGAGTAGGATTTTCTGGTATAGCGACTGTTTTTCCACAGGCAATAGGGTTGTCAGCAAGTTTTAATGTAAATTTAATGGCAGAAGTTGCTGATGCTATATCAACCGAAGGAAGAGCTAAACATCACGAAGCTGTGAGAAACAATAGTAGAAAAATCTTTCAAGGATTAACATTTTGGTCTCCAAATGTGAATATTTTTCGAGATCCTCGGTGGGGAAGAGGTCAAGAAACTTACGGAGAAGATCCTTTTTTAACTTCGAAAATGGGAATAACATTTATTCAAAACTTACAAGGCGATGATCCTCGGTATTTAAAGCTAGTCGCTACGCCCAAACATTATGTTGCCTATAGTGGTTTAGAATCTGAAAGACACTTTTTTGACGCTAAAGTTAGTAAAAAAGATTTATGGGAAACATATTTGCCTGCTTTTGAAGCATGTATAGTTGAAGGACAAGCAGAGGCAATTATGGGGGCTTATAATCGAGTAAATGGAGAACCTTGTTGTGCTAGTAAGTTTTTGTTAAAAGAAGTATTGAGAAATAAATGGGGATTTAAAGGTCATGTTGTTTCGGACTGTGGAGCAATTTATGACATTTTCAAAAATCACAAAGTAGTTGAGACTCCTGAAGAGGCTGCCGCTCTGGCATTTAATGGTGGTTTAGATTTGATTTGTAAAGTGGGGATAACAAGAAAAACGCGAAAAGAACGGTGGAAATGGCTCAAAGATGCTGTTGAAAAAGGTTTACTCAAGGAGACTACTCTCGACGAATCGTTAAGAAATCTATTTCGAGCAAGGTTTTTACTTGGTATGTTTGATCCCCCAGAACTGGTAAAATACACGGAAATACCCTACGAAAAAAATGATTGTAAAGAGCATCGCCAGCTGGCTTTAGAAGCTGCTAGAGAATCAATTGTGCTTCTTAAGAATCAAGACGGAATACTACCGTTGAGGAAAGATCTAGAAACAATAGCAGTGATAGGGCCAAATGCGGATAGTCTGGATGTTCTATTAGGAAATTATAACGGAGAACCTTCAGAATACACAACTATACTTGAGGGGATTAAAAACAAAACTTCCCCAGATACTGAAATCTTATTTGCGAAGGGTTGTCCTTTGAAAGAAAAATCAAAAGAGGGTTTTGAAGAAGCGATAGGCATTGCTCAGAAATCCGATATTGTATTTTTGGTATTAGGTATCTCACCGCAACTTGAGGGTGAAGAAGGTCAGGCATCACAGTCTGATCTCCGTGGAGATAGGTTAGAGATAAATTTACCGGGAGTTCAAGAAGACCTTCTTAAGGAAGTATATGCCATCGGTAAGCCAATTATTCTAATACTTACAGGAGGTAGCGCTATATCTGCGAATTTTGCAAAGGAACACATACCTGCAATATTGTTTGTGTGGTATCCTGGAGAAGAGGGGGGAAATGCTGTAGCTGACGTAATTTTCGGTGACTATAATCCTGCTGGAAGATTGCCGGTTACATTCTATAAATCTATTGAACAATTACCAGAGTTCAGGAATTATAGCATGGAAGGGAGAACATACCGTTATTTTAAAGATACTCCGTTGTATTCCTTTGGATTTGGTCTCAGTTATACTAAATTTAGCTATTCTAATCTTAGTTTTTCTAATGAAGAGATAGATGTTAGTGAGGCTTTAGAGGTGGAAGCTGAAATTGAAAACATAGGCGAATATAAAGGAGAGGAAGTAATCCAACTTTATGTATCGAGAAAAAATACTCATTTCAGAGTACCTATTAGAGAGTTGAAAGGTTTTACGCGAGTTTTTTTAAAAAAAGGTCAAAAGAAAAAAGTTTCATTTAAACTAATGCCTAAAGATTTTTCAGTAGTAAATCCAGATGGAGAAAGATTTCTAGAACTCGGAATTGTTACTATATCGATCGGTGGATGCCAACCAGGATATAATTTTGACAAAGATGGATTAGTTATGAAGGATGTTTCTATTATAGGGAAGGCAAAGCGTCTTGAATAAGAACTAAATATATTTTTCTTTAAATCTTTCTTTGATACGAGAATATTGTATAAAATTTTTATACTTATAATTTAATAATAATAATAATTAAAAATGTACAAAATGTGTTCAGAATAATGAAAGAAGTCAAGATTCTTACAATTGACGAACGAGGGAGGATCGTAATTCCACAAATTGTAAGAAAATCTTTAGGAATTACGACAAATTCACAACTTATGATGATTAGTGACTCAGAAGCCAAAGAAATTAAGATTACTCCGGTAGGTTTGCGAAGTGAAAGCGATCTCATTAAACTGAGAATATCGATGGGAGATGCTCCTGGAGCATTGGCTAAATTAGCAACAGCTTTCGGAGATTTAAAGCTTAGTATGATGTATAGTGAGGCAG
Source organism: Candidatus Nanopelagicaceae bacterium (assembly GCA_035530895.1). Classification (GTDB taxonomy): domain Archaea; phylum Asgardarchaeota; class Lokiarchaeia; order Sigyniarchaeales; family SOKP01; genus SOKP01. Next base: position 28,053 of record DATKTW010000028.1, on the reverse strand, counting down.
TGATTGTCGAAAAAAATAAAACTGCGGTATGGACGGTAATCTCGGAGAGTCCAAGTTTTCCCATAGAAGAGCTAGAAAAGATATTAAAAGAAAAAGGAGAAGCTCTCAAAGTTGAGTTCCTTCCTTTAGAATAAGTAATTATTAACAAAAGAGGACGTGTTGAGAAAATCAAATGGCAAAGAAAAAAAAGAAAGATAAAGAAAAGATTAATGTAGAATCTTCTACTCCGAAGATGGATAATGTATTAAAATCGTCAAAGAAAACCGAATCTACTTTACATGGATTACTTAAAGTAGTCACCGAAGAAAAAAGTTTTATCTCTCTAAATGAGGTAGAAGAAAAAATAGCCCCCCAACTTTCATATGAAACCAAAAAGCAAATTGCTGAAGATTACATGATGGAACAAGTTCCTCTTTCAGAAAGAGCACCCCTTGAGAAAAGAACCCCCATTTCAGATATTTCTGAAGAAGAAAAAAGTTCAGAAAATGCTGATGCTCAAACATCAAGTACTATTAAAACACCTTCATTCTCAAAGGAAGAGAACATATACGAAAAGTTAACTGTTTTTTTTGAGGATGTATTTGATGGTTATGTAGATAGATATAGCCAGTGGGAAAATTCTATATCCTCTATTCTCTCAATCCTTAGGAAAATGAGGAAAATTACAAAAAAAAATACAGAGGAACTAGTCACCTCAATAAGCGGTATTTATGAAAAAATCCATTATAATCTTGATCAATTCAAATTAAAAAGAGATGAAGTTGAAAAGATTACCGATGTAGACGTTGAATCTATGTCAAGTGAATTTAAAAAAGTTTTAGGATTATTAGAATTACAAGTGAAAGAATATCAATTAAAAAAGTTATCAGATGAGTACGTTCATCAGCATCAATCATTCTGATATTATTTATTGTTTTTTAATACCCTGACACTAACAAATCTAATAAGTAAAATCATGGCAAATACTGAAAACAATTATCTAATTCCATTAATTCTCGATATTGGGAGCGATAATTTCAGACTAGGATGGGCAGGAGGAGATTTTCCGGATATTATTGCTCCTAGTGTTTATGTTGATATTACTGATTATCTCTTTACTTCTGATATAAGTGGATCAGAAACTATTAGTGGATTAGAGGAAATATTTCTTGATACGGATAATCAAACTCATTTAGTTGGTTTTGATGCGCTTAAATATAAAAATATCTTAAAAATTCGAGAGTTTAGTAAAGAGAAAAACTATAACATTCTTACCAAGTTTTTTTTCCAATACTACCAACAATTAAACATTCCAGTGGATTCGCATTTTAAACAGCCGTTAATAATCATAACTCCCTTCTATAAATCGGAATTAGAAAAAACAAAACTCCAAGAAGTATTTTTTAATTCTTTAAACTTCCCCTATATTTTGTTTTTACCCGAGAGTCAAGCTATTCTGTCGACATTACAAAAATCCAACGGAATTATCGTGAATATCGGAGAATCTTATACATCAATTTCTTCAATCTTTCATGGGTTTACTAACATAATGGCGAGAGATATGTTTCCTATAACAGGAAAAAATATTACTAATTATCTCCTAAATCTAATTTTAAGCAAGATTAGCTCCTCAAAAAACACTTATCTCGATAAAACGATTGCTAAGGAGATTAAAGAGAAGATATCCCTTTGTATCCTCGATCCTACGGAAGAAAAGAAAAGGGTTAAAGGAGGTTTAACAAAATACGATCGAATCCTTGATTTACCAGATGGTAGCAAATTAAAATTGAACTCTGAGCGGTTCCTCTTGTCAGAACCTCTATTTGATCCTAAGATCGTTCATGTCGATTACATGGGATTAGCTGAAGCTATTTCAAAAGTAGTAATGTCGTGGGACAGAGAAAATTGGGAGGACCTCCTTTCAAATGTTATACTTTCAGGAGGAAGTAGCTTGATTGTAGGTTTAAGCGAAAGAATAGAAGTTGAATTACAGAGGTATTTTTCAGAAAAGTTAAGACCAAAAATAAAAGTAGTAGCAGCCTCCGGAAGAGAAAATATGGGTTGGATTGGAGCTTCAGTTCTATTTTCAAAAGATCAACTAAAGAAAGGATGGATTAGAAATCCCTCTCATCAGGAGTTGGAGCAACAAGAAACTGATTAAACAATTTCAAAAAATTTTAAAATTATAAGAAGTAGTGGAAAGGATGGTTATTAATTTAAACATACAATCAGAATTCTTAAAGGAATTCCAACAGAAAATTATTCAAGGCAGAAAACTGTTACACTCTTCAAATCATCTTTGGGCAGATAGATTATTAACCGATTTATATTTTGATATCGAAAAAACTGAGTGGCTCGATATCCAAAAGAAGCACCAATTAATAATGATTATATCAAATTCTTGGTGGATGTATATCAATTCTTTGATTCGTAGGACTGAAGAAAGTATTGATATAGATTTTATTAGATATATTGATGCATATAAACGCTTTTTCTCGTTTTTGTCTAAATTAGATGATTTTTACCTACTCAATAACTTTGCAACTAACTTGCTTAAATCATTTACTAAGATGGATTCGTTATCTCAAACGGGTATAACAAAATTTATAAATTCTTTCTGTGTTAAAGTAATTGAAAGGGAAGATTACATCAAGCTAATCGAATTGCAGTTAGTTTTGATGTTTTTAAGGAAAACGGTTATTCCTCAGGAATTTTTTCATCTAAGTATGGAAGTTTTAGGTAGAACAATTTTTAAACTCGAACCAGGGAAACGGGCTTTATTTCTTTATGTTTTTATAGAGAATGTGAATGTGAACTTCCAACTTATGGAGAATCCTGAAGAATTCGTAAAGTCGATGATTAAAATCTTGGTGAATAGAATCCCTGGTTATTTAAAGAACGAATTTAGTAATTTAGGTAAGATTTCAATTAATGAACGAAATTTTAACTTAATTTTAGGGGATTTAGAAGCATTAATATATTACTTAAATAACATTGGAGAGCATACTTGGATAATTACCGTTATAAAAAATCTATTTTCTAAAATTCATGTGTACCATTCTTATGGAGACGCTGTTACGTATATCAGGAAATTTATAGATTTTGCAATTACGAGAAATAGATTCGAACTCGCATTTCAAATCTACGATTTTCTCGAGGACCTATTCTTGTATCAGACGGATCTTGGATATGATAACATTCTAATTGAACTTTGGGTTGAAGCATGCAAAAAATTCGTAGAAATGAAGGAGAAGAAATATCTTTTACAATCTATTGAAAAGTTAAATACACACCTGAAAATTCCTCAAACTAATGCCCAATTGTATCACTTCTTTTATACTTGTAATTTCTTATGGAAATTTAAGTCTCTATTTTTCTCATTAGAGCAAAAAGATTTTTGGCATATGATGTTTTATCGTGTGTTATATGAGCAAAAAGATTTTAAACTCGCTCAAAAAATATTGCCATATTTAGAGAAAAATCTTTTGAACGCAATTGGTGATCCGCTTTTTTTGTATAACGAGACTGAATTACTTAGAAGAGATATATATTCTTTTGGAGAGGAAAACTTACTTTTTACAGGATTTGAAGAAGGGTTTGTAATAAAACAGATGGTTTTTAGGATCAACCACGATGGATTAATTTCTATTCGAATGATATCTGTTGATAATAATATAGTGGAAGGAACAATTTTCAACGAATATTGGAACGATGCACATATTATAGATATTTATAATGACATTTTCTCAGACAATCGTGAAAAAAAATATGACTTTAGCGTAAATGAATTCGGTAGATTGTTATACTTATTTCTTCCAATTAAAATCCGCACCTTTTTAGAGCAGTTTGAGATTAAGTCTTTAAATATCACACCTGAAATTTATTTCATTTTAGATGAAATGACGATTCCTTTCGAGCTAGTTTATGACAATAATTTTTTCTTATTAAAATATTCCATTGGGTATATCATTGGAGAACCACCTCTTGGAGGGGTGACTTTTGGGCACGATACAACTGAAAAAGAAGGAATTCTAACAAAGGATGGTAAAATCAATGTCTTAATCATCGATTCTATAAATGCTTCAGGACCTATAAGGTGGAACGAAGAAATTAAATCAAAAGAGTTAATATTTCCTTTTGAATCGGGAAGCAATGAATTTAACTATATAACTGAATTTTTCAACGGTCGCGAAGAAGTAAATCAAATAAGTATATTAATGGGGCCGAATTCTTCTCGAGATAATATTCTAGCTCATATAGAAACTGGATCGAATCATATCATCCATTTTGTTGGAAATATTTTTTATTCAAAGTGGAATCCACGGGACAGCTTTTTCCTCACCAACGATGATGAAATAATAACATTTAATGATATTAATAAGTCAATACAAGCGAACCCTAACGCAGAAAAACCGTTTTTATTTTTTAATTCTCAAATTTATGATATTGAAGGTAAAAAGTTAAAGAATGTTTTACGTACTTTTGGAGAAATTGTGGAATATTTCGATTATGAGAGAATTACGGGGATAATGTCCAGAAATTATCCGATTTTTAATAACGAGACAAAGGAAATAATCGCAAACTTTTATATCAACTTATTCAATAATCTTAGTCAAGGGGTTTCCCTTATGAAAGCAAGGCAAGCATGTATGGCAAATAAAATGACTAAACTTGTAGAAAAGAAATTTGACGAGTTATCCGCAGAGGAAGGAGTAAAAAGCATTGATTTAGAAGGATCTCTAGCAATATCTAGCTTTAATCTTTTTGGAAAGCCGTGGAAAAAATTAAGTTAGAAAAATGAATCTAAAGTTATAATATAATACCTTCGTTTTGCTTAAACTTAATTAAAAGTATTCATATTAGAAAATTAAATTTAGAAACATATATAGGTCTAATATGTCAGATAGGATTATTGAACTCCGTGTTGAAAATACCAGACTCAAGAGTGAGGTACAAAATTTAGAAAATAAGGTATTATCATTAGTAGGAATGATTAGTTTAGAATCTTCGGGAGGTCCTGAACGCAAGAATGTTCTCAATGAGCATTTAATTAATCTGATCACTTCAACATCCATTCAACTTAATATAGTTTCACCCAAAATTGATAAATTTTACAGCATAGAACTTAAAAAGCTAACTGAGAAAGGAATTCCAATACTAATCATTACTAACGATAGAGGCAATATTCCTAACATATACCAAGAAATCTATGACGATTTAAAACAAACTTCAGGAATAAGCATAATTAATAACCCAAATGTTAGGTATTTATTAGTTTTCAATGCTGAAGAAGGCATTTATTCGGGGGGCTCATTAGATAAAGAAGAATTAGAAAAATCTATTCTTATTACTACACATATCAAAGAAAGCGCTAAACTCAGAAAAATCGCGGAAATCTTTAGTTTAATGCTCCCATCTTTTATGAGGAATTAAATAATTAATAATTTTATGATTTTACATCAAAAACTAAGATTATTAGTTTTAGACTCGTCATAAAAACCGTGAATAGAGAAAAGAGGATTGTTAAAATAAAAATGACAGATCAATCTAAATATGAGAAATTAGAGGATACAGAAGAAAAAGAAGAGACTAATTTTATAGTAGATGACAATATCACTCACTCGATTTCAGAAAATAAATTTGATTGGGATTTTATCCTTGATAGAGAATGGTCGAAAACAAAAAAGTAATAAGTTCAAAACAATTTGCGGAATTCTTTGGATTGGGAACAAATTTTTATGAAGAAACCTCTAAATTCTTAAAAAGGCAAGCGGAATTGAATAAAATTGGTTTTCAAAAAAAGTTTCGTTTGTGGGAATCGGCGTTTAAAAAAATTTACGGTAAGGAAATCGAACAATCTCTTTTTCTCAAACATTCTTATTATGTTTCGATATTGAAAATATTAATATTATTAAATGCTAATACATCCGAAAATAAAACAATCTACGACCATTTTAATTTAACTGAACTTAATTTTTTCTTCTGTCCTAAATTGGATGAAGCACTTATTTTTGAGATACGTAAATTTTTCGGGGGAGCAAGGTTAGCTAGACAGGATAATTTTCATGAATTATATCAACAAGTGTTTCATGTCGTGACACGACATAAAATCGGTGAATTTTATACACCGTCAAACCTTGTTGAAAAAATGATAAATGAATCATATAAAATTGGTTTAAAAACATTAGATCCTTCTTGTGGTTCTGGTAGTTTTTTAATAAAACTCATAGTTCGAATTTTTAATTCTGATAATAAAGAATCAGTAATAACCGAAGCAATTGATAACATATATGGGTTTGATATCAATCCTTTAGCAACCTTCACAGCAAAGGTGAATTTTTTATTGTTATTTTTAGATTATTTCAATGGAGAAATTGGTAAAATGCCGAGAATTAATATCTTTTTAATCGATTCTCTCTTTCCTGAACAATCCAAACCAAAAATAGAAAGGGAGATATCAATACTTTACAAATCATTTGATTTAATTATTGGCAATCCTCCATGGCTAACTTATAAAGACATTACTAATAAATCGTATCAATTAAAAATCCGTGCATTATCAGAGTCATTAGAGATTAAACCTTCCAGCCAATATATTACTCATATTGAATTGGCCTCCATTTTTTTCTTCGCAATACCTCTAAAATTTCTAAAAATTAAGGGAATTATATTCTTTGTCATGCCCAAGAGCGTGTTAAATGGAGATCATTGCTTTAAGTTCCGTAGTTTCTCCATATTTTACAAGATTGAAATTTGGGATTTCCCAAATAACTATTTCTTTAATGTTGACCATATCTGTTTGAAAGCTGAATATGTAGGTACAAGATCGGAGATGAAGATTACAGAAAAATATCCGATTAAAGCGAAAATATTTAATAGTAATCTCGAACTTCAAGATGAAACAACATATTCTAGTTTTGAATACGACGAAAGAGGAGCCAAAATCATTTTGCCCGAAAAAGAGTTGAAATTCTTGGATATGCATTCAATAAGCCCCTATAAAACTAACTTCTTTCAAGGAGCAACTTTAGTGCCTAGATCACTCGTTTTCTTTAAAATTGATAAAATAAATGATAGTTTCTTAGAAATATCTTCCGATCCTAATATAAATATACGGTCTAAGAAGGTCTGGAAGTATAGCTTTCAAAAAAAAATAATTGAAAGTAAATTTGGATTTAAGTCTTTTTTAAACAAAGATTTGATTCCTTTTTACATCAAAGAATTCAAAAATGTCTTTTTGCCCGTAAGTCGTTCCTTACAGTGGGATGAAAAACTTTTAAATAATAATCCTAACGCTCTAAGCTTTTACACTGAAAATAATAATTTCTACAAAAAAAATAAAAAAGGAACGAGCAATATTGATTCTCTCTTTTTAAATTTGAATTACTGGAACAAATTAACTAAACAAGCGAATAATGAACAATATATCGTTGTTTACAACGCAAGCGGCTCACATTTAAAATCAGCTGTTATTGATAACGAAGAACACGACATTGTTATTTGTTCTGAAAATTATTACTTTTCTACCAATTCACTAAACGAGGCACATTATTTATCTGCAATTTTCAATTCTCTAGTTTTATCAAAAAATATTAAGTTGATTAAATCAAGTAGACACATTCACAAAAGACCGTTTTCTTTCCCAATACCTATATATGATAACGATAACGATACACATAGAAAATTGGCTAAAAAAGCTCTAAAATACCACTCCATTGTACAAGATTTGGTATTTAATAATAAAAACATAACATCTGAAAAAGTTAGAACTTTTATAAAACCAAAGTTAAATAAACTGGATGTATTAACCAAACAAGTCGTTTTTCAGAAATAATTTAGGATTAAACCGAACCAACGAACTGTTTATATCGAAAATGTGAATTATACAAAGATTTATCTTTCTTAAATTATTTATTTATTTGATAAAGAGTGAAAAAGTAAGAATTATTTAGTGAATTAATAAATTGAATTTTACAGAATTAGGAATTAACGAATATAACGTTAACGCGTTAAAAAAAATTAACATTTTAAACCCCACACCTGTCCAACAAAAGTCTATACCTTTAATTTTAAAGGGCCAGAATATTATGGCTCAAGCGAGGACCGGTAGTGGCAAGACTTTAGCTTTTGTACTTCCAATTTTAGAAAGTATGGAATATAAGCGAAATGAGGCTTTAATTTTAGTCCCAACGCGAGAGTTAGCGACTCAAGTTTACGAAGTTATCAGAGAACTTGGGAATTCAAAGGTAAAGGCGCTTCCAATTTATGGAGGCGTGTCTATCAATGACCAAATAACGAAATTGGAAAAGGGAATAAATATTATCGTTGGAACTCCTGGGAGAATAATCGATTTATACAAAAGAAAAAAGTTAAGGTTAAACGACATAAGATTTGTTGTTGTCGACGAAGCTGATAGGATGTTTGATATGGGTTTTACTCCCGATGTAAAATACATCCTAGATCAAGTTCATACGGAGTATCAATTTATGCTATTCTCTGCTACTTTTGACAACGGAATCAGAGAATTAGTAAAGAAATACTCAAAGAATCAATTCAAATTTCTCAATTTGAGTAGAGACAACTTAACTGTTGGGAATACGAGACAATATTATTACATGATAGATAATTATAGCGATAAACTCAAGACATTCTTGAAAATCCTACGAAGAGAAAAACCTAAACACCTTTTGGTCTTCGTAAACACCAAGAAAACAGCTTCTTGGTTAAGAAACAGGTTGAAATCGCTTGATAATTTCGCCTATAGAACAGATCTGATTTCGGGAGATTTATCGCAATTTCAAAGAGAAAAGATTTTAAATTTATTTAAAGACCACAAAATTAATCTACTAATCGCCACTGATGTGGCAGCACGGGGTTTAGACATCGATAACATATCCCATGTATTTAATTACGACATTCCTAAATATCCAGAAAATTATGTACATCGAATAGGAAGGACATCCCGTATGAATAAACTTGGAGTTGCTATAACCCTATGTGTTAAAGATGAATACGAATATCTCTGCCACATCGAGGGATTAATCGACAAGGAAATTAAGTTAAAAACTTTAAATTCCCAAGATAAGCAAGATGAGGGTCGTTATCATAATCCTTTTTATTAAGCTAACTGAGAAGAAAAAACTTTTTGATTTACAAAGTTTAATAAATAATTATTATTATTAGTTTATAAAATTAAACTTGCCTTTAAATATTAAATGAGGTCATAACCATTGCCAAGTAGACGAGGAGACGGTACTTTAGTCTTTAAAATTTGTTTTTACGGTCCTTCTCTCGGTGGAAAAACCACAGCATTAGAATGGGTTTACAATCGAGAGGGTCTTGCAAGTGGGGATATGCAACAAATTCAGGACCCTACTGGACGAACCTTGTTTTTTGATCGTGTAGTAGCAAGAGTTTCTAATGTGGTTTTTCAAGTTTACACCGTAGCAGGGCAACGCAGACACAAATTCCAGCGACAAACAGTTTTAAAAGGTACTGACGCCGTGATATTTACTTGGGACAGTCTAATAGATCAATTTGGGGAAAATATATGGTCTCTTAAAGAATTACTCAAGTTTTACGGAGATAGATTAATTCCAGCAGCGCTTTTTGATCCACCTGAAGTACCAATAGTTGTTTTAGCAAATAAAAGAGATTTAGAAGATATCGTGGAGATCTCTAAGTTAAGACAAGTACTGGATACAGCAAAACTTAACCACTGCTTAATTTATGAAACTATAGCTATTACTGGAGTTAATGTGAAAAGAGCTTTTGTTTACGCTGCTAGGCAAGCTGTACTTAACCATTATAAGAAACTATCGGGTAAAGCAATGGAAACCTCATAAAATCTCGATTTCAAATATTTAGAGTTATCTCATTTTTTACTTAGACTTAAGGCTAATAATATCATATCAATAATAGATAATCTTTAGGTTCGATAGATTTTAGGTGTGGCAATTTTTGATAATCTCTATCAGAACTTAGAATGATTGAATCAAGATACATTGTACTTGCCGCATGCAATGAATCAAAATATGTTAGCTGATATTTATCTCTTATTTTAATAGAAGTTACGATGATTTTCGAGTCTAATTGGATTTCTCCAATATTGTTAATATTTTGGAAAAAGATTATATCTTTTAGAATATCGTTTTCATCTATACCTTTACTTTTTAATATTAGTTCGTATTCTAAATAAGCGCTCGAAGGAACGCAAATATTCTTAAGCATATTAGAGTCAATTAGCTCAAATATTTTTTCCGATATAGAATGCAATTTATCTCCGGCAGAAATAAAAGCTATTAATAAGTCTAATTCAATTAAGGGGATTTATCATTCACCTTATCAGATAACATTTTATCAGCTTTATGTTCTAGTTCTTCATATTTCAAATTATACTTAGTGTGGCGTCCTTTTAAAAATTTAAGAGGTTTATGTATAATGATTAGCTCCGATTTATCTTTTTCAGTAACAATCCAATAAATTTTATCTCCTTTTTTAATATTGAGCTTTTTCCTTATTTCTTTAGGAATAGTTGTTAACCCCTTCTCACTTACTGTTGATATAGCTTTAATTTTAAACCCCAAAGTTAAATATTAATATTTAATAAATAGATAGATTCTTAGAAATTTAAATTTATCTAAGATTATTTTATAAATATATTATTTCAGGTTCAATTTTATCTTTAGAAATTCTAAGATAGCCATAGGAACTTGTTACAGTGAATTTGTTATCTATAGGTGTTGTTGTTCCTGGATTGAAAAATAATATTCCATTACTTCTTTCATTAACTGGTCGATGAGTATGCCCAAAAATTACAACATCGTAATCTGAATTAAGTAAATCAAGATTTTTAATCAATCTTTTTATTATAATGTTTGGTCCACCCATTCCGTGAAGCAATAAGAGTTTAAAATTAAAAATTTTCAATTCTAATGTTTGGGGTAGAGTTTCTATTAAATTGGAATCAAAATCCATATTGCCCCGAACTGCTACAACTTTATTCCTCCCAAATATGTCGATGAGTTTCTTATACACGCTATAAGAGGTGAAATCTCCCATATGAAACACATAATCAACATTTCTTTTTTTAAAATCATCTAACACTACATCTGGTAGGTTGTCCGTTCTTTGGGGGATATGCGTATCAGATAATAATCCGATTAAAATTTCCTCTTTATCCGTTTTAATCATTCAAAAAACCTTGACTACCTATTTAGTTAATTTTTATTCATGTAAAATTATTCTTCTTGACTATCTTGCTTTCTCATCCTAAATTTAACGATTTTAAGGGCAAAATTTACGATTTCCTCGACATTTTTCCATCGTTCTTCATCAAGTTTTTCTTTCATCCAATAATATAAATCTTGTTCAATTGGGACGGTCATATATATAGGATTTGATAACTGTGCTTCTTGGCAATGTGCTTTATTCATAAGCCAAGAAACGATGTTAGATATCAATTTAAAGTTATCGGCAGCGTGTATACCGTATAAATCGTGAAATCCCGAAAATAAAGACAAATTTCCAATAGCTACGATTTTTCCCAATCCATAATGACCAATGGCAAGTATAGGGGCATTTTCAACGGGTTCGTCAACCCAATCCTCTCCATCAAAAATTTTATGCCAAGCTGATTTTTCAGAGGAGACTCCTATAGCAGTAACATCGATATCTTCGGTTTCTACTGATTTATCAATCTCTATGGTGCATCCATTAGAATGAATAATTTGGGTGATATCTCTCGTAATAAAATGCTTTTTAAAATCCTTAATTATTGGACGAGAAATATCCTTTGAATAATTTTCATTATCATAAAGCTGATCAGGATTGAACTTAATACCAAAAATTTTGGTGAGATCATTTAAATTATTTTTATTTTCGATTTCTCCTCCCTTATCATTTACAATTAGAAGAGATCCCCCATCATTAACATATTTAGATAAAAAATCAATTTCTTCAGAACTTAAGTAAGATTCAGCAATTGGAACTCCGATTATAAACACATTGTAATCTGCCAATTTCTCGTAAGTAATTCCCGCTTCAATTTTTCCCAACTTTAAATCTGAATTGAAGAGATATTCTATAAAATCATTAAAACCAGGATCCTCAATAGTTAATTTATTCTTGTGAGAACTATCAAAACCTATATTATACTCAGTTTTCATAAGTCAAAATCCTTGATATGAATATTAATTAATATATGATATAATTTTATTAGATTAAAAATTATTTCAATTATGCGAAAAAAAAATTATAAACAAGTGGAGAATAAACCCGCAGTATTAAGCGATGGTACCATAGTCAAAGATGTTTACGTTAGATGGTTAATTGATGATGAGCATGATGGGGCTAAAAATTTTGCTATGAGACGATTTGAAATTAAGCCTAAAACTGAGGTACCTCTTCATAGTCACCCCCAAGACCATGAAATTTATATATTAAGTGGCAAGGGTAAGTTCTACAACGATTCTGGAACAGAAGAAATCGTTGAAAATGGAGATGTAATTTATATTTCCCCAAATGAGAAGCATGGAATAGCAAATCTTGGTAAAAACGATTTTATTTTTTTATGCTCAGTTCCATATCTTAATGATTAGAATTTTAATAGGATTTTAATTCTTTATTTTTCTTCTTCTTCGTTGTCTTCGATTTGTGTTGCACACTTCCCAATTGCGACAACTGAATCTTTAGCATAAAGTTTTATTACTCTAACACCTTTAGCTTTTCTATGAGTAATTCTTATCGAGTCCACAGGCACCCTTATGACTTGTCCTTGCTCCGTACCTATCAAAATATCCATAAGTTTTGCTATTTTTATCGCAATAACTTTATCTTTTTTTATAGGATCTAAAGTTATATTTATTACGCCTTTTGCTGCACGCCCCGTTTTTCTATATTCCTTAAGGAATGTTCTTTGTCCGTAACCCTTTTCAGTTAAGGTCAAAATTATATTATCGTCAGTAACGAGTAAACTTTCAATTACTTCGTCTCCTTCCCTTAACTCGGCTCCTTTTACACCCATTGATGTTCTTCCTAATTCTCGTAATTCTGATTCGTCAAACCTGACCGCATAACCCAACTTCGTTGCGATAAAGATGTCTTGGAGATCGTTTGAAAGTCTTTTCACGCTTATTAATTCATCATCCGGTCGAATACGCTGAGCTCTAACACCTGTACTTTTAAATTTGGCGAATAATCTTAAAGGACACTTCTTAATGATTCCATTTTTCGTGGTCATAATGAGCATTTCGTTTGTGTTAAAGTTATGAATAGGAATCATCTCGGATATTCTTTCTCCTTCTTGTAGGGAAATCAGATTTATAATAGGTTTTCCTCTAGCAGTGCGTTGCTGCAATAGGATTTCAAAACATTTTAACGAATAAACGCGACCTTTAGATGTAAATATTAGGATTGTGTCATGGGTAGAACAAACAAAAAGATCGTCTATAATATCCTCTTCGCGAATTGTCATTCCTTTTTTTCCGCGTCCACCCCGTCCTTGAGAACGATAATCTTCTACCGATATTCTTTTTATATACTGATTTTTAGTAAAAATTACCATTGTAGGTTCTTTTTTAACTAGATCTTGCTTTACAATTTCTCTTCTATCTTCTTGTTCTATAATTTCGATTCTTGTCTTTCTTTCATCCCCGTATTTCTTGCTTAATTCTGTTAATTCTTGCTTAATGATATCTAATTGAATTTTTTTGCTGCTCAAAATCTTTTCAAATTCCTTGATACTTTCATTTAATGATTGTTCTTCATCAACTAATTTCTGTTGTTCTAAATTAGTTAATCGGGATAAAGGCATGCTTAATATAGCTTGGACTTGAATATCACTTAATACATAAGCCTTTTTTAACTTCTCCTTCGCATCATTCGCGTCTTTAGCACTTTTAATAATTTTGACGATATCATCTATGTTATTTAACGCAATTAAAAGACCCTCAACCTTATGGAGCCTATCTTTAGCTTTCTTAAGGTAAAATTGAGTCCGTTTATAGATAACCTTAAGACGGTGCTCTACATATTCTTCGATCAATTCCTTTAAATTAAGGATTTTAGGTTGTTTACCTTCATTGACTAGCACTAAATTGCTTATGCTAATTGTTGTTTGAAGTCTTGTTCTTTTAAATAGAACATTTTTAATTATAACTGGTTGAGCGTTTTTAGATAATTCTATTACAACTCGCATTCCCTTTCTATCTGATTCGTCTCTCAAATCTCGAACATCTTTGATTACTCCATCTTTTATTAGCTTGGCAATAGATTCGACAAGTACTGTCTTATTCACTAAATAAGGAATCTCAGTAATAATCAAGCGGTTTTTATTCTCTTTGGTTTCAAGCTCAACCGTTCCTCTTAAAGTTAGATTTCCCGTACCAGTTGCGTACGCAGTGTAAATACCATTTGTATCAGTAATGCTTCCTCCTGTTGGAAAGTCTGGTCCTTTTATAATTTCCATAAGTTCTTCAAGCGATATCTCAGGATTATCAACTGTAGCATTAATTCCATTACAGATTTCTGCTAAATTATGAGGTGGCATTGAAGTAGCCATGCCTACTGCGATTCCTTTTGTACCATTGATTAACATATTTGGAAGTTTAGCGGGTAAAAATACTGGCTCTTGTAGACTATCATCAAAGTTTGGTTGAAAGTCTACTGTTTCATTATCTAAATCTTCAATCAGTTCGTTAGATATTTGTGCTAATCTCGCTTCAGTATATCGCATAGCAGCGGGAGGGTCTCCATCAATCGATCCAAAATTCCCTTGAGGATGTATTAAAGGATATCTCAAAGAAAAGTCTTGTGCCATGCGAACTAAACTGTTATATACAGCGGCGTCTCCATGAGGATGATATTTTCCCATAGTTTCACCTACAATCCTCGCAGATTTCACATGAGGTTGATTGTAGAAGTAATTATTATCTGCCATTGCGTAGATTATTCTCCGATGAACTGGTTTGAGTCCATCCCGTACGTCAGGAATGGCGCGTCCGACAACGACTGACATTGCATAATCTATATAGCTACTCTTCATTTCATCTTTTAGAGAGATATCTTGAATATTTTCTGTAGTCATATTCACAACCTAATTTTTAAATAAATGGATAAAAGAACAAATTTTAAATGTCTAAAACATTAACCTCATCAAAATTGGAGAAGATATATTTTTTACGGGATATGACCTCTTTACCCATCAATTTTGTAAAGATTAAATCATTTTCAATATAATTTTCGTATGTAACCTTCTTTAAAGTCCGAGTTTCTTTATTCATTGTCGTGTCATATAATTCTTCAGGGTTCATTTCACCCAAACCCTTATATCTTTGGACTTTTATAGAACTTGAATCGTTTAATTTGTGTATCGTTTTAATTTCTTTTATAAACGTATCTTTTTCACTATCCGAAAAAACATATTTCTTAGATTTTTTATATGATACCTTGTAGAGAGGAGGAACGGCAATATATAGAAAACCTCCATCTATTAAAGCTCGCATGTATCTGAAGAAAAAAGTGAGTAATAAGGTTTCTATATGAAAGCCATCAATATCTGCATCGCACATTATGATGGTTTTATGGTATCGCAATTTACTTAAATCAAAATCTTTCTCAGGTTCCTCAGGTTCCTCAGTTTCCCTATTTTCTCCAATTTCTCCATTTTCATTTTCAGAACCATTAACTTCATTAAATTCTTGAATTCCTACTCCTAATGCTTTAATAATTGAGCGTATTTCATTATTTTGCAGGATTTTATCGATACGGGCTTTTTCTACATTTAATATTTTACCCCTTAAAGGTAGTATTGCTTGATAGCCTCTATCTCTACCTTGTTTTGCTGAACCTCCTGCCGAATTACCTTCAACTATAAAAATTTCACATTCTTTTGGATCATTTGACGAGCAATCAGCTAGTTTGCCAGGCATTCTCGCGCTATCCAATATAGATTTTCTACGGATCAGTAATCTCGCTTTTTGGGCAGCTTCTCTTGCCAATTTTGCATTAATCGTTTTTAATACTATTTTTTTAGCTACTTGGGGATGTTCTTCTAAGTATTGAGTCAATTTATCAGTTACTATTTGACTTACGATTTGTCTAACTTCGGGATTACCCAGTTTGATTTTTGTTTGGCTTTCAAATTGTGGATCTGGCAATTTAACAGAAATAATGGCAGATAACCCTTCTCTAGTATCAGCACCGCTTAGAACATGTTCTTTATACTTCTTTTCCATGAACTTTTCAACATAAGAATTAAAAGTTCTTGTAAGAGCAGATTTAAATCCTGTAAGATGAACACCTCCTTCCTGGGTATTAATTGTGTTAGCATAGGTAAGAATATTAGTTTGATAGGTGGTATTATACTGCATTGCTAGATCGCAGTAGATAACTGCACCATTTTCGTCTTCGGATGATTCACTTATATATATGATATCATTATGGAGAGGTTGTTTATCTTTATTCAAATACGAAATAAATTCTTTAATTCCTCCTTCATAAAAAAATTCTTCTGTTTCGTCTTTAATTTGGTTATGAAGCTCAAACCGTGCTTCAGGAGTAAGAAACGCTAGTTCTCGCATTCTGTTGGCAATTGACGAAGAACTATAGATTACTTCATTTTTATCAAATTCAAAAATCTCGTCATCTGGATAAAAAGATATTTTTGTATAAGATCTAGTATTTTTAATTTCAGTTATTTCTGGTTCTGTTACTTTTTTTCCTTTGGAAAATCTCTGTTTGTAGAGTTGACCATCTCTACAGATTTCAACATCCATCCATTCTGTTAGAGCATTAACAACAGAAAGCCCGACACCATGTAAACCACCTGATATTTTGTAACTCTTATTATCGAATTTACCACCTGAATGTAAATACTCCATAATTACTTCAAGGGCAGGTTTATTATATTCGGGATGGATGTCAATAGGAATCCCTCGCCCGTTGTCTTGAATTAGAACAGAATTATCTTTTAAAAGAAAAACCTTGATTTCGTTGGCGTATCCACCGATGGCTTCGTCAACAGCATTATCCAAAACTTCATAAATGAGATGGTGGAGTCCTCTTTTACCCTGATCTCCTATATACATTGCGGGTCTTCTTCTTACTCCATCCAAGCCTTTCAGAACCTGAATGTCATCTGCATCATAAGAGTCGTGATTAGGTTCGTTATCAGGCATAGAAATCTAATCTTGATTATATGTGTTGTAAAAGTAAATATATCAAATATGGTTGAAACTAAGGTGATAATTTAACAATTTACATATAATATAAGGTATTGCGTAATTATAAAGGTTAGCACATTTTTTTCACGCTTGAAATCTAAAATTAATGAAGTAAATAAACCAAAATTGTGAGAACTAGTTATTTCTATCTGAATCATGCAAAAATTTTCTGAATATCGTAAGATTTAAAAAATAGAGCTTGAATTTGCGCCTTTTTCTAATGTAAATATATGAAGGGATCTATTCGTTTTTTCTAATTTCTTCTGCAATTTTTATGATTTCCGTCAATTGCTGATTTACATCATGAGTTCGAATTATATGTGCTCCTTTATAAATTGCTATTGCTGTCGCTGACAGAGTTCCATTTAACCTTTTTTCTGGTTCTGTGATATGTAATGTAGCTCCTATAAAGGATTTTCTGGAAATTGCTACTAATATTGGCTTATTAAGAGATCGAAGTTTATCTAAATTCCCAATTATTTTCAAATCAAATTCAGGTGTTTTTTTATCTACCCATCTCCCAATTCCTGGATCTATAATTATTTTTTTTCCGTCGTAACCTTTACTTTCCAGTATTTCAATGGTTTTGTTAAGTTCATGTCTTATCTCATCAGTTGTCAATAAATCTCCTGGAACTTCCTTTGAAGCCATTAAAACAATTGGTAAATCATTTTCTGCAACAAAGTCACCTAAACCAGGATCAGTTTTTAAACAACTTACATCGTTAACGATGATTTTTTTCTTAAATTTGGCAGATATTTCTAACGCTCTCTGAGCTACTCTTCTATATTGAGTGTCAATTGATAAAATGATATTATCTGGGATAATTTTACATACTGTGTTCATCGCTGATTCCATTCGATTAATCTCTTCCTCAATAGTAATCTTTTCCGACCAAGGAGCAGTTGATCTAGCACCCAGATCCAGTATTGCTGCACCATTACTAATCATATTCTTAGTCGCAAGTTCTATTTTTTTTGCATTATCGTACACCGAGCCTTTATAGAATGATTCAGGACTTAAATTTAGCACTCCTATAATGATAGTAGGACAATTATCGCCAATTTCTAAGAACTTGAAAAATTTTGCATATATTTCATTCATGCTTAACGATATTTTAAAAAAAGTATATCAAATAAGTTTAATTTTTTTTATTATAATGGAGTTATTTGCACTGAAACTTCCCTTGATTAAAAAAGGAGACCCACTCCTTGAGATAATTATATCCGAAATAGAAGAGCAAGGAAAATCGTTAAAAGAAGGAGATATTGTCGTCATAGCCGAAAAAGTTGTCGCAACATCTCAAGGAAGAGTAGTTAGTTTAGCCGATGTAAAAAAAATCTCTCTAGAGGCAAAAAAACTATCTGAACTTTACGACATGGATGAAAGATATGTAGAACTAATAATAAGGGAGGCGTCAATGATTTTAGGTGGAATGACGCATGTTATATTGGCGAAAGTCAATGATTTCTTAATCGCTAATGCTGGAATAGATCAATCTAATGCTGGACCCAACAAGGTTGTATTACTACCAAACAACTTAAAGAAAGTAGTTTGGGAATATCGCGATAGCCTGAAAAAGAAATACAACCTAAACGAACTTGGTTTAATTATTGCTGACTCAAGAGTTCAACCTCTAAGGAAGGGTACAATAGGAATTGCTATTGCAACAGCAGGATTTGAACCAATCGAAGATTTAATAGGACATCCTGATTTATTCAATCGTCCGATGGAAATCACAACGAGGGCTATAGCTGATGATTTAGCTAGCGCCGCACAATTTTTACTGAGTGAAGCAGATCAAAGAACTCCTGTTGTGATCATCAGAGATAGTAATGTTGAATTTACAGAACATCCAGTATCAACTCCAGAAATGGCGCCAGAAGAATGCCTTTATATGAATATTTTTTCTACGTACTTACTGAAACATGTGGAAAAAACTGAAAAAGAGACAACTTCAACAAGAGAGTAATTTTAATTTCTAAAACTCATTAAATAATTTGTTATATATTTGTTTAAAAAATTTGAATGGTTTTGAAAGCGCCTATTTTTAAATTCGAAAAATTTTAAATTCTAAATTCAGGATTAACTCTATATGAGTAATCTATGATAAGAGTAACTGAAAAGAAATATTGGAAAATAAAACTTAATATAAATCCCTTAGTATGCGGGAGATAAACGCTTATTTATCAAATCCTTCGTTTTTAAAGTTAATTATATCTATACATATATCATTCATTTAAGATCATGAATAATTAAAACAGAATGTTTAAATAGTTAATAATACTTTGTAGATACTTAGAAACTCCTATTAATTTCAATTTCAGTTAAATCAAAAAATAAAAAGATAGGTTAAAGGATGTGTGTAGATGATATGATAGAAAATCTTACAGGTAAAGATGAAGAAGATTGGGAAGAAGACGACGACGATGATAATGAAGAATGGGAAGATGAAGACGAAGATACTTTAAATTTCTATAGTTAGACAACGCATAATCAGATACCACTAAGGTTTTAATAATTATTTTTTTTTACTTCTTTTTAATTTTTCTTATTAAATTAATTGTAATTTCTGAAATAGTCCAGTTACCAAGATCGGTAAAGCAATTGTAGCGTCACACCATACACTCACATAACTAGATTCTAAAGAATATTTCCCCCATGATTTTGATTCAGATACTGTGCAACCTGATAATCCTCCATCGTACTCGGTTGCAGTATGTATTCTAACAGAATATTTATAACCTATAGATTCCATCTTTTCAATCTGATCCAATAATGGAAAAATCTGTTGAGCCCAATTTCGCGGTACGCCGCCACCGATTATCAGAGTACCATGTTCTTTGTATTTTTTTATAAGTTCACCAAATTTCATGACATCACCGATTATATCAAATTTGAATTCATAATTCTCTTTCAAAGAATACATAATCAAATCTAAAGCTAATTCAGAATCAGAAAATGCTGGAATAAAAACTGGGACCCCGTATTTTGCCGCAAGTGATAAGATACAACGCTTTTCTATTTTATCCCCTAACTTATTTAAAAATTCCGAAGGTGTTATATCAATCTTCCTACTTTCAAAAATCTCTTTTATCAGAATTAAAATTTCATTTGCTGTAGTCTTATAATTTGTTTCTGGTAAAAATACATCGTATATTCTATTAATTCGATGATTAAATAATTCTCCATCATCAACATTACTTGTACCTAAATAATGGCCACCACCCGTAAATACATCAACAAGATCATGAATAATATTAGCACCTGTACTTACTATAACATCTATTAAGCGTTGTTCAATTAGGGCACATACGATTTCGCCCATTCCAGCAGGAACCATTGCTCCAGATAAAGTAAGCACTGTCATAACATCTTGAGATGAAACCATTTTATACAAGATATCTAAAGCTTTACCGAGATTTCTTCCTTGAAATCCGCAATTCTTTAAAGATCTAAGTAAATCTTCTATAGTTTTGGTTTGATAAACATTATACGGTGTAATTTTCTTAACTAAGAAATCATCATCTGATGTATCCGTCATAGTTATATTAATGCGTACTAGCTTTTTAAGCATATATTTATTCAATTTAAAATCGAATAAAACATAATTAATTTAATTTTAATCACCTTAGACTTTTATCTTATTATTGCATTATTTTTTAAGACTTATTCAAAAGTGAATGACTTTCTAATCCTCTAAGATCTTAGACATTCTATGAATTTTGTTCTTGTATTTTGAAGTATTGATTAATTAGTATGATTTAACCTTTTTTCTTTTGCAACTCTATGTTGATGTTAAAATAAATTTAAATATTATTATGATTTATTTTATAATTAATTGATTAATATAATAGATTTATCATTATAAGATGTCACTTGTTCCCAAGAAGGTATTTTTCGTATCTGGTAAAGGATTTCATAAAATCAAATTAGCAGCATTTGAACAAGCACTTAGAGATGCAGGTATTGAGAAATATAACTTAGTGAGCGTGTCTTCAATACTACCACCCTATTGTATTGAAATTCAGAAAGAAGATGGGTTAAAACAATTACGTGCCGGTCAAATTGTGCATTGTGTACTTGCTAGAGAAGAATCGAATGAGTATAATCGGATTATCGCTTCATCAATCGGAGTGGCAAAACCCGCAGATAAAGGGCACTATGGCTATTTAAGTGAATATCACGATTTTGGAAAAAAACCTGAAAAGGTAGCTGACATTGCTGAGGATTTAGCAGCAGAAATGCTTGCATCAACCCTTGGGGTGCCATTTGATCCTGATCTAAATTATGATGAAAAAAAAGAAGTATATAAAATGGGTGGTAAAATTGTAGAAACTAAAAGCATAACTACCCACGCTATAGTTAGAGAAGAGGATGAATGGGCATGTACTTTAGCGGCCGCTATATTCATTGTTTAGAATAATGAATTCTCAATTTGCTTTTTTCACCTGTTTTCAGTTTTAAAAGCTACTAGTAATAATGTATTTTCTTTTGAAAAGTTACTTTTCTAAGTAGAAATTAACTATATATTTTCATCAATATTTATTAAATTAGGTATTATGACGGAATTAAAATACATAACGATTGAAGAAGCTATAAATAACAAACCTCATACTGTAAATTTGAGAGGATGGGTTTATCGAGAACGTAAAAGTAATAAGTTTGTATTCATTGTGCTTAGAGACGAGTCGGACATCATCCAGTGCGTGATTTCTAAAAGCAAAAATGCTGAACTCTTTGAAAAGGCTGAAAAATTGACAATTGAATCCTCAGTAAAGATTTCGGGTGAATTAAAAAAAGATGAAAGAGCGCCCAACGGATATGAAGTATCAGTATCGGAGATGGAAATTGTACAAATTGCTGATCCTTTCCCAATTACTGAACACCAATCTCCAGAGCTTTTATATGATAATAGGCATCTATGGATAAGATCAAGAAAATTAAACGCTATTTTGAAAATTCGACATACAGTAGTTGGAGCAATTCACGATTTTTTTAGAAGTCGAGGTTATTACGAATTTGACGCACCAATTTTCCAACCAAGCCAATCTGAAGGAGGCGCTACACTTTTTGAAGTTAAATATTTTGACGATATTATGTATCTTAGTCAAACTTGGCAGTTATACGCTGAAGCAGGGATTTTCTCGCTGGGAAAGATTTATAACATGGGACCAACCTTTCGAGCTGAGAAGTCAAAAACTTCAAGGCACTTGGCGGAATTTTGGATGGCAGAGATGGAAGCCGCTTGGATGAAACTCGATGAACTTACTGAAGTAGCTAAGGATGAAATTAGATTTATTGTACAAGAGGTTTTAAAACACAACAAGAAAGAACTCGAAATTCTAGAGAGAGACATTAAATTACTGGAACATTACGCTGAAGCTGAATATCCTACCATTAAATATTCCGAAGCATTAGAAATCCTTAATAATAAATACCAGATGAATGTTCCATGGGGTAAA
Organism: Candidatus Nanopelagicaceae bacterium; assembly: GCA_035530895.1. Classification (GTDB taxonomy): domain Archaea; phylum Asgardarchaeota; class Lokiarchaeia; order Sigyniarchaeales; family SOKP01; genus SOKP01. The sequence goes on along the minus strand of DATKTW010000028.1, from coordinate 5,387 downwards.
GACCTAAGAACGATGGAGGAAGCCAAAATTGCTGAACATTTTAAAGTCCCAGTAATAGTCACTCATTATCCTACGGAGATAATGGGATTTTATAAACCACCAAGTGAGGACAATCCCAGAGAAGCATTATGTTTTGACATGCTAGCTCCAGAAGGCTATTGTGAAATTATTGGGGGATCGGAAAGAAGTTTATTGGTCGAAGATATGAAAAGAAGATTGGAAGCCGATGGTGAAGACCCTGAGAATTATAGCTGGTATTTTGCGTTGAGAAGTTATGGCAGCGTTCCTCACTCGGGTTACGGTTTAGGTGTGGAACGTGTCGTCCAATGGATGTGCGGTCTGGATAATATTAAAGACGCTATACCTTTTCCAAGAACTATGCTAAGAAAATCACCTTAATCTAATAATTATAAATCTTATGACAGAAAACACTGTTTAAAAGAATAAAAACTTATTTGATAGAAATTTTCTTTAGAAAAAAAAAATATTATTGATTAATGCTATATTGATTTTCCTTCGATAAATCCACTTATTTTTAAACCGTTTATCATCATACCAACTATAAATGTAAAAACTTTCTCATTCCAAAATTTTGAATTTGGCATTAAGGTTGTGCAATATTTACTTGTAATAATATCAATTGAAGGATTTTCATTATACCATTCAATTAAGGAGTTCTTTACTTTAAAATATAAATCTTCCATTTCATTTAATATTTGTTCAAAATGGGTATCTTTCCATACTCCAAAATGGGCTAAAGAGATTGAACTCAACTTATCCTTCATATTTCGTAATTTATTAAAAGATTTAAGAAGATCCTCTTCATGAAAGTTAGGAGGCATGAGAGGTACAAAAAAAGCATCTTGATCTAATCTCATACTAACTGCGTCTCCAATAAATATATTTCTATTCGATTTATCAAATAGTGCAATAGAATCCATAGTATGTCCAAAAAAATTCATAATCTCTAATTCTAATCCATTCAAATCAATTATATCACCTTCTTTCAAAGGAGTAACCTCATCTTCAAAAGGATAAAAGTTAATTCCCTCAAATCCATCAATCATTTTTTCCGGATGTCTTAGATTTTCAATCGCATTTTCTGAAGCTAATATTTCTACATCCAAATCTTTCATGGATTGATGAAATTTTGAAAGTCCTTGAGCGTGATCCCAATGGGAATGAGTTAAAACAATTTTATGAATAGGGTATAAGCCAAAATCTTTGAGTTTTTTTATGACTGTCCGGACTTTTAATGTGTCTCCAACATCAATCATTAATCGCATACCGTTGTTTTCAATTATATAAATTGAAAGAAATTTGGGTAATCCCATTGGCATTCCATCTATAAGATAATAATTATCACTAAATTTACCTTCAGAATTTATTATAGCTATTTAGATCACCTTCTAATTTTCTGTTATTTTTTTTCTTCTAGATTAATATAGAAAATAGTTTGATTTGGATTTAAATTTTAAGCATGGAAATAGTAAAATGAATTGAATTAAAAATGAGTAAAGTTTTTAGTTTTCCAGAATTTATAAGTTTGAAAAATAAGGATTAACTGTTTTTAATTGATTCTCTTTTTGTGGTTTGGCGTCAATGAAGCTCTATGAACACATGGGACATGAATTAATCGAAAAGATTAAGGATAGAGACATTAAGATACAAGATATTCTTGAATCATGTTCCAGGAGAATTGATGAAGTTGAGTCTCGACTACACTCATTTGTTAATCTCGATAAAGAAAAGAGTTCGAAAAAAGCAAAAAAATATGATGAAAATTTAAAGAAAGGAATAAAAATAGGAAATCTCTTTGGTTTACCCTTAGCAAATAAGGACCTTATTTGTATTAAAGATTTCCCTACTACTTGTTGCTCAAAAATATTACAGAATTATCGCCCTCCTTTTAACGCATCAGTGATTGAAAGATTATTAGAGATTGAAAATGCGATTCATATTGGAAATACAAATATGGATGAATTTGCGATGGGAGGATCCACAGAAAATAGTTGTTATGGACCTACTTATAATCCATGGGATTTGGCAAGAGTTCCTGGAGGATCAAGTGGAGGATCTGCTGCCTCAGTTGCCTCAGGTCAATCTATTTTTGCTTTAGGTAGCGATACTGGGGGTAGTATTAGATGTCCCGCAGCTTTTTGTGGAGTTGTGGGATTGAAACCAACTTATGGTCGAGTATCGAGATATGGGTTGGTGGCATTTGCTAATTCACTAGATCAAATTGGTCCAATTACAAAATGTGTCTACGATGCAGCGTTAATCCTTGAGATTATATCAGGTAAGGACCCTTTAGATTCTACTTCAGTAGATAATGCTGTTGATAAGTATACGGCAGAAATAAAAAAACCTATAGAAAAAAAAGTACTCGGAATTCCAAAAGAATTTTTTGGAGAAGGAATCGAGAAGGAAGTAAAAAGTTCTATATATAAAACGATCGAGAAACTAGAAAGTTTAGGAGCCACTACAGTTGAGGTTTCAATCCCCCATCTAGAATACACTATTGCTACATATTATTTATTGTGCATGTGCGAAGCAAGCTCGAATTTAGCTAGATACGACGGATTAAGGTATGGAAAAGTAAGCGACGATCCTTCAAGCGATGTATATAGCGCGTTTAGTAAAACGCGAGGAGAAAATTTTGGTCCAGAAGTAAGAAGAAGAATTTATCTAGGAACTTACGCTTTATCGGCAGGATATTATGATATGTTCTATGTTAAAGCCTTGAAAGTTAGATCTCTAATTAGAAGAGATTTTGTTGAAGTGTTTAAGAAATGTGATTCGCTCGTCTGCCCAACAATGCCTTCAACAGCATTTGAGGTTGGATCATTAATTGAAGATCCACTGGAAATGTATACTCAAGATATCTTAACCTGTTCTGTTAATTTAGCGGGAATCCCAGCACTTTCAATTCCATGTGGTTTTGATAGCAATAATTTACCCATAGGTTTTCAGATTATTGGAGACTATTTTGACGAAAAAGGAATTCTCAATATTGGCTATCAGCTTGAACAAGAGTTAGGTATTTTTCGAAAAAAAACCCCATTGACGAGTGGAGGTAAGTAATCTGAGTGACCAAGACAATAAAGTGATTATTGGATTAGAAGTCCACATTCAATTGACTAATCTAAAAACAAAGCTGTTTTGTAGTTGTAGCAACGATTATCGCAATTCAGAACCTAATACTTATGTATGTCCTATTTGTTTAGGTTTACCTGGCTCCCTTCCAGTATTAAATGAAAAAACCATCGATTTTGCTACTAGATTAGCTTTAGCTTTAGAGTGTGATATTAACCACCAATTCTGGTTTTTTAGAAAGAATTATCACTATCCAGACTTACCTAAAGGGTTTCAGATTAGTCAATACAATAAAGCGGGTGGGAAAGCTTTTGCTGATGGTGGTAAAATTACGGTTAGGTTAAATAATCATAAAAAAGACATCAAGTTAAACAGAATTCATCTCGAAGAGGATCCTGCTCGGCTAGTTCATAAGGGAAGTATAGCTTCTTCGCCATTTACTTTAGTAGACTATAATCGTTCAGGTGTTTGCCTTATTGAAATTGTTACTGAGCCAGTAATCAGCTCACCAGAAGAGGCGAGAGAATTTTTAAAACAATTAAAATCTATTGTTCAATATACTGGGATTTCAAATCTGGAACTGGAGGGTTCAGTTAGAGTTGATGCTAATATATCAATAAAAGGTCATGATCGTAGTGAAGTAAAAAATATTAATAGTTTTAGAGAAGTTGAACGAGCATTAAGGCACGAAATTATAAGGCAGAAAAACGCAATTAAACGGGGGAAGGTATTAATCCAAGAAACGAGACATTGGGACGATAAAAGAAAAATTACAATATCACTACGATCAAAAGAATTTGAAGAAGATTACCGATATTTTCCTGAACAAGATTTGGGACAAATTGAAATTAGTGACAAATTTATTCAGGGAGTAAAAGAGTATCTTCCAGAAATGCCAACAGAAAGAGCGTTAAGGCTTCGAAGAGAATATATGTTATCTGAGTTTGATTCTGAAAATTTAGTTTTAGATAAACGCATTGCGGATTTTTATGAAGCTGGAGCAAATGCCGATCCAACATTTGGATCTAAAGAATACAAACAGTATTGTAATTGGTTAATGAACAATATATCTGGTTGGCTAAACGAAAATAATTCAACTATTGATAAAACCAAACTTACTCCTAAACACATAGGGGATATAATCAAATACATAAGAGAAGGGAAAATAACATCTAAAATTGCTAAAAGTTTTATTGAAGATATCATGCAAGGGACTTCAGTTTCTCAAATTATCAAAGAAAGAGGTCGAACTCGACTTTCTGACGAAAATATCATTAAAAAAATATGTAAAGATGTAATTGAGGAAAATACTCTTATAGTTAAAGATTTTTTTAAAAATCCAAAAGCATTAGAAGCCTTAATCGGTCGAGTTATGGCAAAAACTAAAGGTCAAGCTGATCCTAATATTACGAGAGAGATTATGTCTAACCTAATAAAAAATAATTAAAAACAGGAAAAATAAAAAGTTAGCTATATAAGACCTTTCAGAGCGTCTGCTGCAGCTCCTAACTTTAGATTAATAATACCGAGTTTAGCATCAGTTGTAGCAATAATCGTTAAAATATTTCCCTCAATTTCAGAAAAGAGTATTTTTCCTTTTGCACTTTCAATTATTGCATTGAAAAATTGGCCTTGTTCCAATTCTTTTGTTGCTCTTTGAGAAGCTTTTAGAATAAGAGTGACCATGGCCGCAACGGCTTCTGGATCGACCCATCCAGGTAAAGCGCTCCCTTTAATCAAGCCAAATTTCTCAATAATGGCTGCACCATGAACTCCCTTTATTGATTTTAGACTTTCCAGTACCTCTTTAATCCTCTCTTCACTCATTTAAACCATTTTAATATGTATATTTAGAATTAATAGAATAATCTTGTTAGTGATATTTAAGATTTAATATTATTTAAGTATTCAAATTTTAGAATTAGAAAAAAAAAAGGTTAACTAAATATGATTTAGAATTTATAATTTTATTATTTTGCCCCACTTATCAAGAAGAATCGCGATAACAGACATAACGATTACCATTATTATGAAAATTAGAAGATCCATCTCTAGTCCAATAATATCGCTTAATAAAAATTCTAATACGATCGCTATTGCATAAATTATGAAAGGAGATTTTCCGTAACTATCTAGAATGAATATCGGTTTCTGAACTTTTTTGTCAATGCCTATGAAGATAAACGACAACAGAATCGAGGCTCCTAAACTGATTGATATATATGTTAAAGTCACTTGTCGCTTATTTGGATACCATCCCGGCACTAACCAAAGCAAGAAACCTCCTAATA
>DATKTW010000027.1:0-11507 GCA_035530895.1 Candidatus Nanopelagicaceae bacterium | reverse complement strand
CATATTTCTTTTCCCTTCTCCTCATAAAAGAATTTAGGAAAATAATAAAAATTAAATTTAAGTAAATCAGGATTAATACAAGGAAAGGAAGTGACTTAAATAAGGCTAAAAGTATGTTTTAAATGTCATGAATATGTACCTTGTCTTGAGGATAATTATATCAATAAAGAAAAATTGGAAAAGTTTGATTCGTTACATTCTGGCCATCCTGTTCAGATTGTAAATGAAGAAGAGTTAGAAAATAAAAAAGAATGGAAACTATTTTTATGAAAATAAGAAGAAAAAGGAGATGAAAATTCAAAGTCATCATCATATCTTATTTTTTTTATGCATATAAAATTAGTCATTCAATTTCAAAATGAGCGGGGGGTCTCCATTTTCTTTTCTTGCCAATCCTGTATATTATATAAGCACCAATTGCATAAAAAATAGGGAGGAGGAGGACTTCATCTAAAGCTACCACTTGTAGACAATGTGGAACTTCACTCAGTACCAATCCGATATTTAACGCTTATCGAACGTTCCATTCTACTTCTTCCAACAAACGGTCTCGATTTTTTAGGGCGTTTGGGTACTAAAACCAAAGATTATAATTAAACTCTTCTATATTAGATTAGAAGATACCCAGAGGGACAAGAATAAAATGGATATCAACAAACGCGTGGAGGAGTATCGTGAGTTTCTTCTCGATGTATACGATGATATCATTGTAAATACCTTCACGACCAGAAAAGGCACTTTTTTAGAATTTAAGGCCGATCAAATAGAACTAAATAAATTTTTAATTGTGTACGAGAAATCTAGGTCGGTGTGTCGAGATTGCCAAAAGGTCTTCAATAATTATGGAGTTGGATTACGATACCAAAGTTTAAAACTTCGGTTCGATTTTGAACAACGCCCGATGGAGTTCCCGAATTGGTTAGGTTCGCTTGATTTTAAAAGTCCCCATAGAAAAGACATCATGATAATAGGACAGGCGGCAGGTCCTGACATCCAAACCAATATCAATATATCATACGGTTTGGGCAATCTCTCCTCGTGTATTGAACATAATGGCACAATGAATAACAAAAAAATCAATCTACTATTTAAGAATGTCGAAAAACGGCTCAAAGATTACCCTAACTTTCTCAAACTACGAGAGAAAATTCAGAAAACACAAATTTCAGTTCGCAATAATCTATGGGAACGTCTTTATGACATATTCGATGACAATCTCGAAAAAGTTATGAATATGACCTACCTTACCGATTTAAGTAGATGTAACTATAAATCGACTAATATTTGGAGAGAATGTGCGATAAATTGCCAAAAATATTTATTTCAGGAGATCAAGTTCATAAATCCGAAACTCATCATTTTCTTAGGAAGCGATGGGTATGAAAAGGTTAAGAAATCAAAAGAATTTAAGGTAGAAGATGATAAAAAAGCAACTGAAAAATATAAGATTTCTAAAAATTTCCCCAAAATCGGCACTATTACTTCTTCTCCGGTATTTGTTAGTAAATACTCTATACTTCTATCTTCGTCGATATAGACGCTAAAACCAGCCTTTATCGCCACATCCATGTCTTCGGTATTGAAATTCATGAAAATTTCATCATAAATTAGAAAGTCTCATAATCTCTATCTATTTTCCAAGAAAATATGTTGAACTATGTAACGATTATATATAGAAAGTTTATTATGACTTTATGCTAGAATGGTAGTTCTGATACTCTAAGTTGGGAAGTGTTAACTCCGTTAACTTCAAATTACCTTTCCAAGATAGGTGAGATTAAAATAATCTCTAGGGCTTTTTAAGATTCATCACTATACTTCTATTAGGTTTACAAAGTATCTTATCTGAATCTTCAAATGGGTTTCTTTCTATAATTAGTTCTCAAATTAGGTATTTTTTCTGTATATTTTTATATATTTGATAATAGGTGAATTTTGCTTTCTGAACACCAACAATTAATCCTGCTTGTTTTAATTTATTTATATGATGAGAAATTGTGGATTGAGATAAATTTAAAATTGCTGTCAACTCACATACACACATTGCTTTTTTTCCTAATAAGTTATAAATTAAATATCTTGCGCTATTTCCTAAAGCATTAAAATAATTAACGCTTTCATTAAAATTTCTTTTAGATAATATCTCATCTTTAATTCTTTCTAAATCTTCAAGATATTCATAAATATCCCTATCTATTCCACAGCATTTAAATAACCTTTCTATTTCTTCCTTGTTCTTTAAATCCATAGTAAAATAACAAAATTGTTTTTTAAATGGTTAAGAGATATAGATTTCATAAAGAATTTGTTCAATTAATTTCATATTGTTTTTTTCAGATATAATTGCTATAAAAAATTAAATAATTCAAAATATTTTTCAAAATTCTGGACATAATTCTGTAATTGTTCATTAATTAATTCATAATGAGTAAAATAACCTTTTTTTATACCTCTTATTATTTTCATACGTTCAAGGATTTTTAAATGATGAGAAATTGAGGATTGTGCATTATCTAGAATTGCCTCCAATTCACATACGCAATAGTCTTTATCATTTAATAATTGTACAATTTTAAAGCGAGTTTCATTTCCTAAAACATTTGAAAATTTTGTGAGATCTATAATACTTTTGTTTTTATTCAAATTCATACCAATTTCTCTTAAGGTATTAAAATAGGGTTCTATATCTTTGTCTTGAAGATCAAAACATAATCTCAGGCTTTTTATTATTTCCGCTTTTCTTTCACTTTTAATTTACATCACTTTTAAAATTTTAAATATGGTAGTCAATATTTTTAATGAACAAATCTATAAAAATATATTTAAATTGAATTTAGTCAAAATAAATCGAATTATTTAAATTTAAATAATTATTTTATAGTTACATTACATAATTAAAACAAAAAAAATAAAAAATGAGTCAAGAAGGTTTAATTTTTTATAAGATCTAACTATATTTAAAAAAACTCTAATTGATTACTATGAATGACCAAAATAAAACAAATCAAGAACATGAACATCAAACTATTGAGAGCGCTCGATTTGAACCTGAAGATGAAGGTCTAGGAATTTTTGATAAATTACTCCCATTATGGATCGCGATTTGTATAATAGTAGGACTTCTACTTTCTCAATTCGTACCAGGTCTCAGTGAAGCTATTGATTCTTGGCAAATCGCCGGAATTTCAATCCCAATCGGAATTTGTTTGTTTTTAATGATGTATCCGGCAATGTTAAATCTCAAAAGCTCTGAGTTGAAAAAACTAGGTCGTAACCCAAAGCCGATAATTCTTACCTTGTTTTCAAACTGGATTGTTGCCCCTCTTGTGGGTGTTTGGATGGCAATTACGTTTGTGGGAGGAAATCCACAACTTGTCCTTGCAGTTATATTACTAAGTAGTAGCCCATGTACTGCTATGGTATTGGTATGGGGATGGATGGCCAAAGGAAATCAAGAACAAAATGTCATAACAACGAGTGTGAATACAATTACAATTATCCTTTTATATGTTCCGGTAGTATATCTCTTGGTTGCTATAGCAAATATTACATTAGAACAAAAAATTCCCCTTGATCCCCTCACTTTACTGATTTCACTTGTTGTTTTCATCGGTTTACCGTTGGTATTGGGGTTAATAAGTAGAAAAACTCTTACTAATGCTAAAGGACAAGAGTGGTTTGATAAATCCTATCGACCTGCGGTTGGTAAAATAGCAATCTTAGCACTTTTGATGACTCTGATTATTCTATTCTCTTTAAACGGAGAAGTCTTGATTACACGCCCAGATCTATTGCTTCTGATCACTCTCCCACTATTAATTGGATTTGCGATTGTTGTAGGGTATAATCTATTAGTTACGAGATTATTTAAATTAAGATATAGGGAAGCGATCATTACTGTACTTATTGGATCATCCAGCCATTTTGAGATTGCGATTGCGGTTGCTGTAGCGATGCATGGTGTGGGTTCGATTGCGGCTTTAGGGACCACCATGGGATTGTTCTGGGAAGTGCCCGTAATGATTTCGTTAATATATTTCGCAAGATTCCTTGGAAAACGTGGCTTTTGGAAAGGTTATAATGAGACGACTACAAAATATACATAACTTTTTTTTTTTGAATATAAATATCCTATAAATCAAAACAAGTGAAGGTGATTGAAAATTAAAAAAATAACCTTTAAAATTAGTATCCCCTTAACAGGTTTAGCAAAAGGCAAAAATTTTACAATTGAGCTTAATGATGATGCAAATATCGTACAAGGATTAGCAATGATCGATAATTATATATTTGAACATCCAGAAGAATCAATCTTTCCAATATTCAAAAATTATATTCATAATTACTTGCAATTAGTTTGGAATCCCGAAATAAATAAAATTTATGAAGACATTGGATTAAGTGCATATGGTCCTGATGAACATGGAAATCTCCGAAAATTTATGCCTTTACGGGACGATATTGAGTTTAATCTATATCCCAATAGCGTGATTGATATACAACCCGATTCTGGATGTTGATGAGAAAAAGTGAGAAATAGACTAGATATAGGTGAGTTTAAGACGGTAATCCGAAAAAAATTTGGTAAAAACAATGAAATTTTTGCACATTATTTCAAAAATAAATAAAAATGGGTGATTTTAGATTAAAAAGATAAGTTTAACGATATTTGCACCTGACCCTGAAAAAGTCCTTTCAAAGGGTCTGAATTATACTATAAAAATCCAAGACGACGGCACAATTATAGATGCGATAAGCAATATTGATAAAAAAATGATAACTAATCCGGAAAAATCAATTTTTCCGTTATTTAAAGGATTGATTCATAGTTATCTTCAATTAATATGGGATGCCGAGGAAAATAAAATTTATGAAGATTGTGGTGTGGATGCTTATGGACCAAACAAAGAATTTATACCATTAAGAGAAAACATCGAATTCAATTTATATCCAAATAGTAATATAACAATAACTGCACATGCTGATTGATGAGCGGATAATATGAGAGAAAGATTAGATTTCGGGACATTTAAGAGATCAATTATGAAGAAGTACGGAAAAGAAAATGAGAAATTTGCCCATTATTTTAAATTAAAAAGGAATATTCAAAAAAATTGAATGAAATCTTTTAAAAAATGCTAGTAAAAGATGAACAATAGGATTGCGTCCTATTTATTCTTAAATATTTTAAAATTTTTAAAATCCATAAACAATTATAATTAGATGAAAGGCGTTCTGATAAAATCTGTAATCTATATAGTAGAGAATAGTAGTGATGAAAAAAAGAGAGTTGAAACATTAAAAGCCCTACAAAAGGATTTTTGTAGTACAAATAGAGGTTTTATTTTTTTAGAAAACCTTTTAATCTCTGATTTAAATCCAAACATTCGTAAAAAAGCAGCTGAGCTTCTTGGTCAATATTGTCTTCCAAATGCACTACAACCAATTAAATGGGCATTACAAAATGATAATTCTCTAAACTGTGTTATAAAATACGTAGAAATAATAAAAAATTATAATAAAACAGTTCTTAAACTTTTTTTAATTAATGAAATCGAGCACTTTATCAATAAATATAAGAGATTTCAACCAAAACTAGAGAATTTTGTACTTTTTAATCGTGAGCTTGATGAATTGATTGAAATCTTCTTGAATTATAAAGTGTTAAATAATTTAATAATAATTTTTCCAAATCTAATTAAAGAACATAAAGCTGTTCTAATACAGGAGGGAATAATAAAAAGACTTGATTTAATAAATAAAAATATAAAGGAAATTAAAGAAGTTGAAGGATTAGATTTGCTAAAGCATTTAGAGGAATTTAATCTAAGCTTTAATGATATCTCTGGAATTAATGGACTCAATAATTTAATCAAATTGCGAAATTTAAATCTATCTCACAATAAGATAACAAAAATTGAGAACCTTGAAAATCTAACTGAATTAAACTCATTAAATTTAGGATTCAATAAAATTGAGAACATACAAGGTTTAAAAAATGCAAAAAAATTAAAAAGTCTTAACCTTATGCACAATAAGATTATGGAATTCAATGATTTAACCCAAGTTCAATCTCTAGAAACTATTAATTTATCAAAAAATTTAATTTCTAAGATAAATGGTTTAGAAAATTTCAAAAATTTAAAATCACTAGATTTAACTCTAAATAGCATACCAGATATAAGTAAATTGGATAAATATAAGAAAAATATCAATCTTATACTCTATGGAAATCCCTTTAACACATATGATCCGGGATTATAAACAAATTCGTATTAAAACCTAAAATTCCTAACATTTAGTAATACAAATAATATTAAGTTAAGATTTAAGGTTAGAATTAAAAAATTTTAAAATTATTCTTTAATTTTCATCAGATTTATCAATATTAAGACCTTGTTCCTTTAATTCTTGAAGAACAAACTCAACTACCTTTCTTATATCTTCATCTTTAATCTCGCTTAATTTTGGGAGATTTCTAAAAGTATTGAGATCATTTAAATTCATACGTTGCTTAGGGATGACGTCTTGTACTGAAATAATCAAATCTGGTACAATGTCAAGGTGTTTATATATCACACTTGTACAGGCTGTTTTACATCCGTTAATAATAATAATAAAGGATTGTTTGAGATGATTTTTAGTAATTTCAACTAATTGATGGTTTTCTAATAATACATTTTTAAGAAAAATAGTGGAGCATGTCATTGAGCTAATAGAAGCTATTTCACTTTTCTCTGCCAATCGTATTGCGACCTGTCGTGCTAATTCACCATGGTATTCTGAACCTGAGCATGGTATTAAGACGATGTTTTCTACCTGGATTTCTTTTTTACTCAAATTAAATCAACTGTTTTGTCTTCAATATTTCTGGTAGTTTTTTCTTCAGAGCAAATGATGTCTTAACGATTTCCTTTCCATCAATAACTATACTATTACCGTGCAAATTCAATCTTCTTGCTTCTTCAGAATCTAAATTTTTTGTATCGAATGATATATAGTTATTATAAGGTGTAATTACCTGAAAAACGAGATTCATAAATTGTTCCCATTGGCAAGCGCACACATTTAAGGGCACATAAATTTCGACTTTAAGTTTATTTTCTTTTTGATTTTCACTATCTTGTTGAACCATTTTGATACACTCATTTTATATTTTTTGCTGGAGTTCTACAATTTTTTTAAATTTTTCATTTCTTTTAATTAAATTATCTAATATTGCCAATAACTTGAAAATTTGGGTATCTTTTACTTTAAACAATTTTTTATTTCCTTCCCTTCTGCTTTCAAGGATATCCGCTTCAGTAAGAGTTTTTAAATGTCTAGATAATGTAGATTGACTTTTATCAAACATTTTTTCAATATCGCAAACACAAATCTCATTTCCATGCCTTAGAAACTCTAAAAGTTTTAATCTAGTTTCATCGGAGAGAGCTCTTAATAAATCCAATCGTAAATTTTCAAGTTTCATATTTATATTATGTGTTTATGCGTATCAACACATATATTTATAAACGATTTTTCTATTTAAATCTTGTGTTAATAATAATAATTAAATTAAAATTGAGATACCAAATTCGAGATTAATAGATGGTGTTAATAAATTGAACGATACAAAACAAGAAATTGGATTCATTATGTGTGTTTGTACTGGAAAATGCCCTGGATTTGCCAAAATGGATATATGGGATTTTATTAATCGTGTAAGAATTGAACTTCCTGTAGAATATGGATTTATTCATCCTCAATTGTGTGAAGAAGATGGCGATAGATTTTTAGATGATTATTTACATTCTGGTCGAAAATATATGGTGGCTGGATGTGCTTCAAACATGCAATATAAATTATTTAGAGACGCTTTTAAAAAAGCAGGATTAGATGTAAAAACAGATTTAATTCCCTTGGATATTCGCGAAATGACTACTGATGAAGCCGTTAATTTAGTTGAAAAGACTCTGGAAAAATTAAAGGAGGATGTTAAAAATGAGTAAGAGTTATGATGCTGAAAAAGAAACATTTATGGGAGTTCCAAGAAAAAAAATTCCCTGGTGGCCTATAATAGATTATGATAAATGCAACTTTTGCATGGAATGTGATAAATTTTGTTCACATAATGTATATGCAAAGAATAATGATGAAAAAAAACAATTAACAGTTAAAAATCCATACAATTGTGTTGTATTTTGTCGAGCTTGTGCGAAAACTTGCGCTCTAGATGCCTTAAAATTCCCTGAAAAAAGTGAAATATCAAAACTAATAAAAAAATTAAGATCTGAATCACCAGGCGATTGAAAACTGGAAAAAAAGAAAACTTGCATTTTACCTTGTAACGGTTTGGATAAATCTTTAGGCGTGATTGCTAGAAGTGTAGCTCTTAAACTGATAGAAAAACGACCTGAAATACAACTAATTTGTCCTGTTTTGCTGAATACTGGTGATGAAAAATATGAAAATTTCATAAAATCTACAAAGGTTATTGTTATTGATGGTTGTATGACTAGATGTGCATCTAAATTAGTAGAGAAAAGAGAAAAAAAACCTTTTAAACGAATTTTTATTCCAGATATGTCTAAAAAATATAAAATTAAACCTTCAAAAGAACTTACATTAAACGAGGAAAACGAAAAACTTGCTGAGCAAATTATGGAAGAAATTAGTGAAGAACTCGGGAAAGTTGAGGTGAAACAGGTTTTAAAAAGTCGCGAATTTGAAATTTTAGACTTTTTTGAAATTACAGTTGATAAATACTATTTTAAAGTGCCTAAAGAAGGATATTACTTTAATGAAAATGATTGTTGGATAAAACCGGAAGGAAAAACAGCATTATTAGGTATATCAGATTATCTACAGAATGCTGCAGCGGATATATTATTTGTAGAGTTTCCAGAAATTGGTAGTGAAATAGAGCAGTTTGATGATGCGGGAAGTTTTGAATCCAGTAAAACAGTATTACAATTAATATCTCCAGGAACTGGTAAAATTACTAGAGTAAATAAAACATTAGAGAACAATCCCGAATTAATGAATCAAGATCCTTACCAAAGAGGGTGGTTTATAGAAATAGAATTGAGAGATTTTGAAGAAGATAAAGATCTTTTAATGAATGGACCAGATTATTTTGAATATATGAAAGAGAAAATTATGAAAGAAAAAAATCACATAGATCAAATTAAAAGTGAGAAGATTGTCTGAAAAAAAAGTCTACATTATTCCATGTAGCGGAATAGGAAAAGTTTTTGGCAGTATAGGGCGCGAAGCAACTTATATCGTAGTGAATGAATTGGCAAAAGGAAAAGCGGTATTAGAATGTCTGCCATTAATCATGAAGGGTAAAAAGGAAGTAATTAAGGAGTTAAAGGCAAATAAGGTTATTACAATTGATGGATGTCCTCTAAAATGTTCTTATAATGATTTGAAAGAGGTTATTGGAAAAGTGGATGCACAATTTTTGACCACTGATATTGTAAAGGAAAACAGAGGATTAAAACCAGAACCCTCAATTATTCCAATTGGAGAAAATGCTAAACAATTATCAAGAAAACTAGCAGAAAAAGTTTCAGCTAAAGTTAACAAATTATTAGACGGAAATGAAGGTGCGAACGAATAAAATGAAAAAGAAAGTGGGAATAATCGCTTGTAGTGGTGAAAAATTAATCGGTGGGACCTTAGCAAGAGCCGCTGCTAGGATTGTAGTCGAAAAATTACGCCCTCAAAAAACTATTGTGTTATGCCAACCCTTATTTATGGCAGGAGGATTAGAACGTCATGGGGGTCAAGAAGAAAGAGATTTTGCCAAAAATCATTCAACCATTACAATAGAAGGGTGTCAAGAAGAATGCGCAAAAATTGCGGTAGACCAGTATAGCGGGGAATCCGCAGCAACAATATACATTCAAGAGTTTTTAGATGCCCATCCTGAATTAAAACCGAAATCTCGTGAAGATTTAGGAGAAGATGGTATGAAACTTGCTGAGATTATCGCTGAAGAAATAGCAAAAAAAGTGGATGAGCTTTTTGTAAGTAATTAAAATATTTTTAATTGTAAATTTAATTAAATAATTTATAATAAAGAAAAAAAGAGCAAGTAAAAAATAGAATAAAATGAGAGTAGGAATTATTTCAGATGGAAAATACGGAGAGAGAGCTTATGACAATATTAAAAAGCATTTTGAAACAGAGTGGATATTAGTCCCTGAGATTTCTCCTTCTGTAATGTTAGATGATGAGATAGATTTAAGTATCCCAGAATGTGATGTCTATTTATCATATGTAAGACATCCAGATATTATTCTAGATTTAGTTGCGCTCCAAAAACCGTTAATATTAGGGATAACACCAGGTCTTGGCTTATTTCAGCAAGCAAAAAGGATAAATCCAAAAGTTGTAAGTCCGCGTACCATGTGCTCATTGGAACAAAATACGGGGATTCCAGAAATTGATAGCTTTGCGGAACATTTCGGAAAACCGCTTTTTGAAACAGATTTAGATGAGGATATGAACGTTTTAAATGCAAAATTTTTGCGATTATCACCCTGTGGTTCATCAGCAGCAGGAGCGGATTTCATGCGAGGTAAGAATTTAAATAAAAAGAATTTACAAGACTTTGCGTTGAGAGTCTGTCATGAATGTAGAGCTCCTCGATTTGGGTATACATGCGATAAGGAAGTCTCTGGTATCATACATATACTCTCTTTTATTAATTCTATTAATTCAGAATATGAATCATTTATAGATGAAGATTTAATGGAATTTATTGAAAGTATAAAAAAAGAATATGAAAATCGATCTAAAATTGAAATATTGAGTACGTGAATAATGCAAAAACAACACTGTTGTTTAACAAGGTAATACTTCCCTTATATCATCAATTTTTACTAAATCTTTATAATTAGCCGGTTATTCTTTTTCTTTATTCATTATTATTGTATAAATTGAAGGTCTTTTTATTGCGAACAGTTGCCATTGCTTTGTTATAAAGAAACTCTATAGATGAGATAATTGAACCCATTTTCTGGTAAGGAATTCTTTTACAAGGAGATGGGTCGATTTTTAAAGTGAATAGAAAATTTTTTCTAATTTCTTCTTTAGTTTATTGTTAAATAGATTTTAAATAAAAACTTATTTTTAAATCTAAAACTTAACTTAAATAGATTCGCTTAAGCTTTTTACTAGGTATTTCTGCTTTTAATCACAGAATTAGTGATTTTTTAGGATATTTTTAACTTTGATTATTGATGCTTCAAAATTTTATTCAGAAACTATTCAAAATATATAAAAAGAAAGATAAAAAAGAAATCTTTTGTTAGATTTGCGGATTTTGGATTCCGGTTAATGTCCTCTTATTTAATTGGGCGACTATTAGCCTGGAAAATTGGACCGATAAACTGACTATATAGAATACTGAAAGCGGTTTGATTGGAAATGACGCTTATCATTTCACCTTCTGTCTCAGTTGCCGGTCCCAGTATTACTTCTTCTGCGTCTCGAGTGAGTGCAAAAAATTCACC
>DATKTW010000026.1:0-5883 GCA_035530895.1 Candidatus Nanopelagicaceae bacterium | reverse complement strand
ATTTTTTTAAAGCCCATCTTCCTGTAAAACTCGGATAATAACCCTATTAGATCACTTAAGTTAACATTTTCATCGATAACGATACCCTCTACTTGCGTAAACTCTGCTAAATGAGATTTATCTAACTTTTCATTTCGGAATACTCTGTCTATACAGAATACTTTTATTGGAGTTTTATCGTTATCTTTATAGAATTGAGCTAATCTCCTCATAGTTGTCGAGGTCGTATGAGTTCTTAATACTGTTTGCTTCGCTATGTTTTCGTTCCATTTATACCTCCAACCTAACGAACCAGAATCTCCTCCATTCTCATGGGTTGCTTTAACAGCCATCACCCTATCTCTGTCTGGTAGCCTTGCAACTTTTGGATTGTTTAAATAAAAAGTGTCTTGTAATTCGCGTGCAGGATGGTCTTGTGGTTGGAATAATGCGTCAAAGTTAAAAAACGCACTTTCAACGATCGGACCTCTTATTTCAGTAAAACCCATTGAAATGAAGATTTCTCTAATTTCATTAATCAGATTTATAAGAGGATGTGTTTTTCCCGCTTTTAACAATGGACCCGGTTTTGTAATATCAAAAGGTTTTAGATTGTAATTCTTCCAAGTACCGGCACTAAGCATCTCTGGGGTTATTTTACTTACCTGTTCTAATTCCTCAATGTCAGATTTTTTAATTGATTTCCCCTTATTTGTAAGAAAAATAATGCGATGAGTTTTTTTTTCTTTTACAATTAACTTTCTTTTATTTAATAAATCTAAGTATTCCATTTCTTTTTTCGATAACGTAGAATAATTCATAGTAGATTTCTTCTTGAACTTTAGTAAAAATTTCTCACTTTCCGTTTCAGGGAACTCTTTCAACACAAGAAAAATTTTATTTTCGCCAGAGGCTTTACTCTGCGCTACCCATCGGTTTTTCTTCATATTAGCAAGTCCCACATAAAAAATTTGCTCTTCTAGTTTCGATTTAATATGTAAATCTTCAATACTAATTTCTTTTATGTTGGAATCTAACAGGATTTTGAGTAATTGACGTTCAGGTAAGCCTTTCTCTAAGTAATCATGTCCTTCTTCATTCAAAACTATCTGATTTACATCTTCTTCTCTAAACCCACCAAGGTTTTCTTCTATAAGATCGTTAACTGCTGCCATAAGTACAATGTAGTCGATATTAAGGTCATTCGCTAATTCTGAAGCCAGTAGTTCAGTGTTTTTCTTCTTAATTACTTCGAGAATTTCAATTACTTGTTTTTTTAGTTTAATAGTCATATCTCTAAATCAAAATTTATTTACTATCTAATATATTTTTTCTAAATCTCTAACATTTTTAAATCTTTCGTGAAGGATATCGGTTAAAATTGCTCTTTCAAGAACTAGGACGATATTTAGCAACTAAACACAGCTTTAAGTTAAAAAAAGACTGATATCTTCAATTAAAATCCGCAGCCAAGAGAAAAATTATAAATTCCTTGTATCATTCCCTTGGCAGAATAAAACTTTTGAAATTAAATGAAACTCGATTGTAATTTTCAGTAGGCACTCTTAATACTCTATAAAAACTCAAAATCTACACTTCTCAAGTAATCATTCAATTATATGATATAGTAGTATTTTTAACTAAAAAATATATCTACTCTAATTCTTCTCGAATAGCCGTAGAACTTATTCTTTTGTTATTTTTATCTTTTAGAAGGGGAATAACAATTAGAATTAGTGGCCCTAATCCTTTTGCTTCTCTTTGTTCGCTTAATTTAACTGCATTTGAATAGGTTTCTTGACTTACAATTAAACCTTCGTACTCTGGATCTTGAGAATATTTAGCCATATCATCCCAATTTCTAATTTCAACAATGTTCACCCTATGAATGTCCGTGAAAGTGCTAATGAATGCTTTTAGTGTATTCTTTCTAGTATTGTAATCTTCTAGCTTCGAAGGAGCCTTTTTATTTTTAAGCAAATCTTGAGATGTTAAGCCAATCTCTATTGTTTGGGATAAACTCAAAGCTGTTTTTAATAAAAATTTATGTCCATCGTGAAGATGGTCAAAAGTTCCGCCCATTCCAATTTTATTTAAAATCTAGGAAACACCTAACTGATAAAAATTTAAACTTCGATTGTTTCCGTTAATTTGTTTTTGCTTTCTTCCAGTTTATCGTCTTTTTTCGGGGATTTTTTTAGTTTAACGCTATAAATCTGATGTATTTCCATAGAATTATTACATTTATCGCAAGACCCCATAGACTTAAAAATGAAATCCCCATTCTCGTAATTCCTTACTATAATAGCACTACAAGATTTACATTTTAATATGGTTAAAGTTTGTCTTATTGGATCACTGGGACTTTTTCTCATTTGAAATATTGTAGTCCCTATACAAATGAAAGTGAAACCTATTATTAGGTTGGTAGCTTGATCAGGACCTCCGATATACATAAAAAGAACTCCTGTAGCGATGAGTCCAATCAACAAAAGGTTTTTTAGTATGCTCTTCAAAGAACGCTTTTTATTTAAAATTTCTTCATCGTCTTCTTCGTCAATCATGAATATCCGTTCATTTTTTTATTGATATCTTGTAAACTATACTCTATAATAGAAAAGAATATAAGATTAAATAAATTTTGTTATTATGAAAACTAAATAGATTTAACATTTCAATTATACTTATCATTTAAAACAAAGAGAGCTTAAACATGATAATGCAAATAATGCAATTGGGCCAAACGGAAACAGATCCTCTCGGATTAATTTTTAATTTGCTATGGTTTGCCCTTATATTTATGTCAATGTTTTATGGTACTAAACTACAAGCGTGGCGCTCATCAAGAGAGATCGAAGCGGGATTGGAAAAACTAAAAAAATGGGATGACGAGTGTAAACAGATTTTACTTTCGAGTTTTAGAAAATACGCTGATAAAAAAGAAACAGATAAGGATTTAATGCTCAAGATTGAAAATTTCTTGACTTTCATAGCTATTACTCCTGTTGATCTTGATCCTTATGGCATAATTCCAAAACTTGACCACATCATTAATGTAAGGGATGAAAGATTCAAAGAAGAAATAGCAGGTTTAGCCCCAAATGTTGAGCCTGGAACTCATGAAGCTCAGAATTTAGAAAACGTTCTTGAAGCTGCTATGGCCGTTGATTACGTTTATCGCTTAGTCAAACATTTCTTAATATTAGGGAAAAAATCTAAATCCTACATTATCTTAATGCAGATTTCCATGCAGATGACCATGATTTTAGCGATGGGTAAATCGTACTACCACGCTACAAAATGTTTTGCTGAAGGAAGTCCAATTGGAGACGCTCTTGGACCTTTAGTTGCCGGAAGTTTTGTAAGAGATGTCTCAAATAGCGACGATATTGAAGCCATTGAAATCGCAAAGGATACTATCTTACAAGAGGTTACTTTTGAAGATAGAACAATATATGTTGTACGAGCTAAGGGACCGGGAGGAACTGTTGGAAAACCAGGTACCGCAATTAAAAAATTAATTGAAGAACACGGAGAATCCATATCTCGGATAATAATGATCGATGCTGGTCTTAAATTTTCCGGAGATAAAACTGGGTCAATCGCAATCGGAGTTGGTGCTGCTATTGGAGGAATTGGAGTTGAAAAGTTTTATATCGAGGAATCATCAAGCAAAAAAACTATTCCTATTGATGCCGTTATCTGTAGACAATCCTTAGAAAATGCGATAACAACAATGTCGCGACTAATTACCAAAAGCGTTCATCCTATTGTAGAAAATATTAAAATGGGGATTCGGAAGCGTACTGTGAAAGGAGCAAAGGTTATCGTTGCCGGTATAGGAAATACTATTGGCGTAGGAGTATAATTCCCCTTTTTTTATAACTTGACTTAATAAATATCCATGCAAAACTAATTTTTATCAGTTCACTCAATCTTAGATTTAATTACTTTCAAATAAAAAGAAGTAATACTAATTATATCATAAGTTAATTTTATTATAAAAATAGAGAGTGTGAAATATGAAAGTATTTTCAGATGAATGGGCAGAAGGTTATGTGAAAGCTTTAAATGATAATGCCAATTATAGAGCGGCAGCTTCTTGGTGGACGGGTGATTTCATATTCGTGGTTGAACCTAGTGGTAATTTGGATCATAAAATAAATATGTTTGTTGGATTATATAAAGGAGACTGCACAGGAGGCAAAGTTCTAAAGGAAGGTGATGAATACGAAATTTTACCCCCTAATTCGGAACCACGACCTTTAAAAGAAGGAGAGAAAATTGGCGCAGAATTTGTATTTTCAGGACAATACGACAATTGGGTAAAGGTTTTGAAGAAAGAACTCGATCCAATCCAAGGATTAATGGCCGGTAAATTTAAACTCGTAGGAAACATGGCTAAAGTCATGAGAGCTACGAAAGCTGCTCAAGAAATGGTCGTTTCTACCACAATGATAGAAGGAGCTGAATTTTTCTAATTCAAGCTACTCTTTTTTTTTAATCTTATATATTATTCTTTTTCTCATATAAATTCTTTAGAGAATTATCGTTTTACTCAAAAATTAATAACTGGACTATAGTTAATTTTAATAGTTACTTTAATCTGTTTTATAAATAACAAATCTAACATAAAAAAATGATGAATTTGGGCTTATCTAAAAAAGAATATTTTATAAAGGATTTGGTTATTGACGATGAATATGGTGTAATCAATTCTAATGCGACTATTCAAGACGCAGCAAAAAAAATGAAAGAGCTAGGAGTGCCAGATTTAGTTGTAGTCGAAGAAAAGTCTAATAAAGTTCTTGGGGTCATAGCTGATTTCGATATCATTCAAAATGTTGTAGCTAAAGGAAGCGATCCAAAAGAAGAAAAAATAATTTCGACGATGTATAAGATTAAACCTGTGTCCCTTGATGATCCTGTGACTGAAGCTTTTGCGAGAATGCGAGACTTAAATGTCAATGTCGTACCAGTGGTAGAAAACGAGAAGTTGGTTGGAGTTTGCACTATACAGGATTGCTGGAGTTATATTCCTGACGAAAATTTTGACGAGAAAGGTTTAATTAGAGTGTCTGATACGAGATCTGCGGAATTTTGGTTCGCAACTGTTTGCACAATTATTGCGTTTGTTTTAGGTGTAATTTTTCCGCTTATTGGAATCTATGGTTTCTTTTCGGGAAATCAAGCTGATATGCTTAGTTTATTTGGAATGGCTGAGATTGAAGGCGGAAGAGTCCTTTTTGGATTGTTTGAAGCGAGGGGAATTGATTTTCTTGTTCCTTTCGTGAATTTAATTAACAGAAATGGATTTATCTGGCTAGCAATTGTGATCTTTAGTATCCTAATACTTATCTTCGGCATCCTTGCGCTTTTTTCAATAATTTTCTCGAGTTATTCTGGCGTGCGTAATGTTCAAACTGGATTTCTTGTACGATTTTTATTACCTATCTTATTTATTGCGTTTTTAATTATTGACTGGATTCTGTTAGGTATCGCGTTTGCAATCGCTGTTCCATCGCCGAATGTAACTGTTGATGCTGTGGGATTGACATTATCTATAATATCTATGAGTTTAGTGCTAGCAGCAATTTATCGGGATTATTTTTTTCGTCAAAAAGAATCTACTAACGAGGTGCCTAGATAAAAGTGCCTCGTGGTGGTGGTGGCGGTTTTAGAGGTGGAGGGTTTAGTGGAGGTGGATTTCGAGGAGGAGGTTTTCGCGGTGGTTCAACAAGTTTCCGAATGGGTGGTTCAAGACCCTCAGGAACACCATTTGGAAGAACTGGGGCAACGCGAGTAACCTCAAGAGCACCGAGCGGACCCTACCGTCACTCTTACTATGGACCCCGCAGGAGATACTACGGGTATGGGTATCGGCCATGGTATAGGCACTGGTGG
>DATKTW010000025.1:0-4534 GCA_035530895.1 Candidatus Nanopelagicaceae bacterium | reverse complement strand
TACTTTTGGGAGGGGAGAAATAAATCTCCCCTCATTTATTTTATGCAAAAACAATTTCCGATTCGTCTGAACTAATCTTTAAATTATCGCTTTCAAGTGAATTTGTTAGTTGATTATAATCTTCTATAGCTTGAGAAGTTCCTAATGCTGTAGGAGATAATCCAGTAATCAAATAACCCATCGCAAATGTTTCGTGTGTACTATCTGTAAAGATTTTTACCATTAACTGTATAGATTCTGAGAACTCTCTAGGGTCGATGTAAGGATAAGTAGTATCCGTAGCCAAAATGTCTTCTAAAGAGAACCCTTCATTAAATCTATTTAATGCTACCGTAACTGTTTTGCTTTTAACTCCACGCTGTACTACTTCTTTATTGCCTATTTCTTTCCAATCTTGTCTTTCAAATGCTACATCAATGCCTACGCTCTGCAAACGATAAATTCTCGTTCCTGTTCCAACTTTCATATAAATTTCGCAAGCTTCAGCAAATAGAGCATCTGAATCTACATCATTATCTGCCCAAAGAGTATCATAGGCAGTTGAAGATTCATAATAAACCTTTAAAATGTCAGAAGTCTCGCAAGTTTTTACTGTAACTGTAGGAGCACTATAAGACCAAGTATTTGCTCCAGCACCAACATCTTCTAATAATTCAGTACTTACTCCTGCTCTAATTCTTAATACTCTGAAAATATAATCTCCAGAAGCATATTCAACTGCTACGGGGTCTAATGTTACCGTTCCATCTCCAGGTGCAAGTACTGTATCAGTTTCATAAGCAAAATATTTACCATCTAAAATCTTAAAATCCTCGCCAACAAAATCAAAACTTCTTTCAACTGTAGCATCTGGGTCGCCAATATTAAGAGAAAATCCATTTACCCTTAATTTAGGAAACCACATAGTACCACGAAAAGTAGCATCATCATCTGTCATATAAGCAGTAATGTCAAAGGTAGTAGATTTAATATCATCTAAATCAATACTATCATCCAAGCCGCCAGATGCAGGGTCTTCCATGTTAGCTAAAGCATACCAAAAACTCATTGACCCATATTCAAACTGCGTCATTGAATAGGATAAAGATGGGCTTTCTTTTCTTACTCCTAATTTTCCATCTCTACCAATTTCATATAACTTTGTCTGATTGATAGTTAAATTCCCGCTTATATCTTGCGCCCTGTCAATCTGCTCTGGTGCTCTCGCACTATTGTGCGGAAAAAGCCGAGGTTGACATAATTTTGCTTGAATCATCTTTGCTTCCTCCTGTTAAAACTTTTAAACCGAATTATGATTTTTTGGCTCTTCATTAGCCTCAGTTTTTTGGTATCATTTCTTCTTCATAAGAAAAGTCTAACTGACAAAATCATAATTCCTTTTCCTTTTTAAAGGAAATTATCTTTTCCATACAATTTATCTTTTTTATTTCAACTACCTTACTTACTATCTTATCTTGGTAATACTTAATCCAATAATCTCTATCTTTACCATTAGTTTTTCCATGACATCTTTGGCATAAAGCAATTAAATTATCTGAATTCAAATTTTCTTTATTATAATCTATGTGATGGACATCTAATTTTCTGCAATTTTCAACTTCATGGCATCCGCAATTTTGACACTTATAATTATCTCTAAATCTAATCTGCTCTTTAAAAGTAGTTGTCCATCCTAATGGATATGGCTTATAACATTCTCCATGTATAAAATTAGGATTATTTTCTGGTATTTGACTCCATTTCACATAACAATCCCAACATCTAATACTATCGGACATAATTAAACAATCGCAGTCAACACATCTGTTATTATAAGATTTTCCGTGTTTATAATTTGCGCTTAATTCTTTTGTTTTCCCTAGTTGAGGATGATAAATTGTTAAAGAACATTTTTTACAATGCTCGGCTCTATAATCCGATAATTCTTCTCCACATTCGCAAAAATATATTTTTTTTGTTCTTTTATAATAACAATTTGCGCATTTTTTAGAACGTTTATCTTTCTTATTTCCACAATCACAATAATTTTTCTTTTTCATTTTACCTTACTTTGAAAGTTTACCTTCAATGTTACTCAATCGTTCTCCATGCTCACTTACCGTAATAGATATTTGTTTAACATTTGCTTTTATTTCGGTAGTATCTCTTTGAAGATGGGTCAAATCATTTTTCATTACCTTAATAAAGCAAGCAATTAAAACAACCAATGTTATTACATTTACCGCTAAACTTGATGCACCCATTAAAAAATCCATTTTAATTTTTCTCCTTTAACTTAAAGATACTCGACAACGTAAACTTAGTAAATGTCTAAACTTATCTTGCAATGCTAGTCCTTCAAGATTCACAAGCTCTTTTCTATTAGCCGTAATTTCCAGACAATTTATTCTTCCTGCTAATGTTTTTTCAGAAACAACCCCACTGGTAATCGTGTATGCGTAATAAGAAATTCCTGGCATAATTTTTGATAAAGTCCACGAAGCCAAATCCAATCTTTCGCCATCATTTAAACAGAATAGACGAATAGAAACTAAAATATTTTCTAAATAAGAACTACTTCCTACTTCTCTTCTAATAACATTAGAACTTTCTACATTAATCAAGATGCAGGGAAGAGTGCCTTCGTATACTTGGGAAAATGCTTTTTCTACTCTTACTTCCCAACCATCAGTTACAAGTTCTGCGGTAAGATAGTCAATCAAGGATTTTTCAAGATTACGATAATTACGATATGTTGACATATATTTTCTCCTTACTTTGCGGCTGCTTCTAATTCTTTGTTAAATTTATCAATTGCTTTTGAAATATGTCTTGCAAGAGTTTCGTATCCGATGTCTACATAAGAAAGTGGAGGAATTGGTTTCTTAGTTTGATTAGTATCTAAAAATGTCCAGTTTCCTGCTCCTACATCCCAATGCCCACCGCTTTTATTTGAGTCAGGGGCTTCTCCTCCAAAACTTCCTAAAGGAACATAAGTTCCCGAAGCTCCTGGTTTAAATCCTGCGTTAAAAGCCTCCCAATAATCTTCGCCCTTATCACTTTTGGGTAAATCAGCAATCTTTCCAATTCCACCTATTAATCCGTGTTCTGTATTTGAAAACTCTGCTTTTATTGCGTTTGCTAATTTATCGAGTTTGTATCCAGAAGACATTAAAATTGATTGCATTATTTGGGCAGTATCTTCCGCAGATAGGAATATTTCATTTTGAAGTTCTCGTTGTAAGTCAACTGTAACTTTTCTTATAAAATCTACGGGAGGTCTGCCTGTTTTAGTAATCTTTACAGTCCAAATTTGTTTAGTCAATTAATTTACGCTCCAGGATAACCACTGTATAATCCCCTCTTTCTTTTATGGCGAAACCTTTAGATTCGTCTCTGTATGTTTTGTAATAATTATTTCTAATTTTTATTTTTTTGCCTATTCTGAATAAATTAGTGTGCTGTTTTTCTACTAAAATTTCCTTACTTTCCGAAGGGATTAATCCATAATACCGCCAAATTAACGCCTCTGAACTCACGTCCCTAATAAGCGCATCAATGGTAATCGGATTGAGAAAAGTTGTATCTACCGTGTGTTCAACAGGGTCGTTTTCTACAGAAACTCCTGGAAAAATAATCACTTTCTCCAGTTTTCCTTCATTTCGCAATAAACTAAAAATATCTATTCTCTTATCTATAGGCATTTTTTCTTTCCTTTAATTTAAGGCGTTTAGCATCTGATGGTTTAACATAATATTGTCTCTTTCTGATTCCCTCAATAACACCATCTTTTTTAATCTGGCGAAGGTGTGCTTTTAATAGCTCTTCAAATTTATAATCAACTGGCGCATCCTCAATTGGTTGAACTTGCTTCTTTTCGTGTTCCACTTTATCCCTTTCTGAATAGTTTCTTTAACCATTCTTTGCTAAAAATCTTTGGTTTCTTTTTCAATAATTCTATTATTTTTTTTGGTTCTTCTATCTTTGCTGAAGAAAAATAAATAAAATTTTCTTTTTCATAGATAGCGTAATAGGTATCTCCGCTATGCCAATAATCCCAAACTAAAAAAGTAGCCATCATTCGTCATCTATTTCTGCGGGTTCATCCGTAGGGTCTACATAAGTATATACCCCATAAGATTTTTTATATAAATTTATTGCTCTATTTATTTTTTCATCAACTGAAAGATTTTCTTCAAAGGTAATGGTAATTTCAGGTGTGCGATATTGTTTTATTGACCCTTTCATTAAAATAGTTGCTACAATGGCTATTAAACTTTCTTCCGATTCTGTAGGTGTCGGGAAGATAAAAGTAGGCGGTCTAATTGTAAATGTTTTGTATTGTCCCGCAGTTAAATGATAAAGTGCCGACCTAACATATCCTTGAAGTTCAGTATCAGAATACTTCTCGTAGGCATTGTAAGTGAATAATAAAACATTTCCTGCCACTAGCGTTCCTGTTACTGTAACTTTTCCCGTAGTAGAACTATAAGAATAATTAGTATTTGCCCATAAAACTCCATTCTTATATACCAATAATGAAGTAGAATCGATA